>CALHRJ010000001.1 GCA_938038395.1 uncultured Deinococcales bacterium
GATAAGTACCCCTTATCTGAAAGGAAACACACTAATTATGGCAACTAAACTAATGACAAACGTAGGCGGATATATCGGAAGAATTGAAGGACGCGACTCAAATGGTGAAGTCAGTTTTTGTCGAGTAGACAAATACACCGAACCAAAGCGTTTCAAACAAGCTGTCAAATACTTCATGCGTAAGTACGATAGAAAAGAAATTCTACCTGCCGACCTATGGAAAGGTCACAAAGTCAAGATAACAGCCATTAAATACGATGAAAGTTTACAACTCTTACGTCTAAAAATCCTTAAAGCTTAACCCCACCCCCAGAAAACCTAATATCCAAAGCATTCTTTTGGTTATAGTGGTGCATGCTTGCAGTTATTTCAGATATTCATGGCAATCTAGCAGCCTTAGAAACCGTCCTTGCTGATATTGATCAACAAGGCATTTCAGAAATAGTCTGTTTAGGTGATGTCGCAAATTGCGGACCACAACCAAGAGAGTGTATTGAAAAAGTGGCTGCCTTAGGGTGTCCAACAATTCTAGGAAATACGGATGAATGGTTAATACATCCTAAAATCTTAGAAGACCACTACCGTTCACCAGAATCACCCATGATTATTGAAATCGAACATTGGTGTAGTGAACAACTTTCTCAAAAACATATAGATATAATAGAGGGCTACTTACCTAAACTTGAAACAAGATACAAAGATGTGTCTTGTTTGTTCTACCATGCCAGCCCTAAAAACCACACTGACCTTATTGTGGCAACCACTGCAGATGACGTTTTAGAAGACTACTTTTCAGACTATAAGGCAAAACTTCCTACGCTTTGTATAGGCGGTCATACACATGCACAACTACTTAGACGCTATTTACAGAGTTTTGTTATCAATCCTGGTAGTGTCGGTCTTCCCTATGAATATCAAACACCTGAAAAATCTATTGCGCCAGCATGGGCTGAATATGCCATCATCGATGTTATAAATTCACCAGAACATTCAGCACAGCCTACAGTCAGCTTTAGGCGCATTCCATATGATATGAGTCCAACCCTAGAGGCTGCTAAGGCCATGCCTCATAGTGCATATTGGTCTCAAAATTGGCAGCAGGTATAAACTTATGACTACTTTTAAAATATGGCTAGAAGCCAGCCGTCCTCGAACCCTTTTACTCGCTTTTGCCTCAATTTTTGTAGGTTTATCGCTATCAACATTCAACGGAACATTTCGACCTGTGGTAGCAGTACTAACCCTACTAACTGCTATTTTGTTGCAAATCCTCTCAAACCTAGCCAATGACTATGGTGACTTTAAACATGGTGCAGACCATGACGAGCGCCAAGGCCCAAAACGCAGTGTGCAAAAAGGTGCAATTACAGCTACAGCCATGCTTCGAGCAATGGTAATTATTGCAGTCTTAACAGTTGTGAGTGGCATCAGCCTTGTATTACTAGCATTAGGCGCAAAATCACTGCTTTGGTCACTTCTATTCATAGCCATTGGCGGACTGGCAATCTGGGCAGCAATTGGTTATACCGCTAGCAATAATCCTTATGGTTATGTTGGTTTGGGTGACCCTATGGTGCTCATTTTTTTCGGATATGTGGCAGTTCTGGGCACTTATTTTTTACAACACCAAACCTTGAATTGGAGTCTTATTCTACCAGCAACAAGCGTCGGTCTTTTGGCCGTAGGTGTTCTAAACATCAATAACATTCGAGACATCAAATCAGACTTGTTAGCAGGTAAACACTCAATCGCAGCAAGACTTGGCGCACGAAATGCTCGCCTATACCATTGGGTCTTACTCATACTGAGTATTTTATTTACGTTGGTATTTGTCGCACAAAATTGGCAAAGTGCTTGGCAACTCATATTCTTAGTTGCTACACCCTTACTGGCCTTTAATGGCATAAGTCTTTGGCGCAGACAAACCCCTACGGCAATTGACCCCTTACTCAAACAGATGTCCATTAGTACCTTAGTTTTCAGTATTTTGTTTTCAATAGGTCATATGCTTGCTTAACTAAAAGTAACTAGCGATAGATTTCATCAAACATTTTATGGAACTCAGCAAAGCGTTGCTTATTTTCATTGTTTAAACTTGCAACCAGCAATCTGTCGATGCCATCTTTGCCACCCACAAGTTCTAAACTCACCTGTTTAGCTTGTGCAAGAATTAGGTATAAATTTGGAAAAGCTGTATAGAATCCAAATTCTATATATCTACCATCACTCTGTTTTGATATACCAATATCATTCGTGTCTCTTGAAAGTGGAATAGGTTGACCATCAACCATAAGAACTAATGAATCATATTGATGCATTGCGAAGCTATTACTTGGATCGTCCACATTCAGATATAGCGTTAAACGCAAAAGGAACTTTCCACCAAAAATACCAGCATCTACCAGTAACCCGTAGACATCTATGGACTGCTCGAGCGGCACTGTCGTCATACTATTGATTGGAACACTGTTGTTCAACATAATCAAATCTGGCAAACCAGTCGGTTGCTCAGACTGCCGAATTGTATACGGTAAAACCATCGCATCATAAAGAATAGGTAATTCAGGCTGGGGTGCTTGAACTACTAAAGGTTCAACGCTTGTTCTAGTATTCTCGGCACTAGGAACACAAGAGGAAGCCAAAAGAACAAAACCAATACAAACAATCAGACGACATACAAGACAACGTAGGGCATTAACCATAGTCTCAAGTGTACTTTTGTTCTATGACAACAAGCTAACACTCTTTTGCTCATGTTCTGTCTACTATCCTTTCCACCTGCCACTACCTAAAACAGTCATAAAGCTAATAATATTACTGGTCAAACGTAACCTTGCTAGACCTAAATCATGTGATACAACCAAAACTATGACTACTGGTAAAGCACAAACCCTAGAAAATCAGCCTAATCCGCTTTTAGATAATCCGCATAGACGTTATAACCCACTATCTGGCGAATGGGTTTTGGTAAGTCCACACAGGATGAAGCGACCATGGCAAGGAAAGGTAGAAAAAATCTCTGCCGATAGCCGTCCAGAACATGACCCAACATGTTATCTCTGCGCTGGCAATACTAGAGCAAATGGCGAAGTCAATCCTGACTACAAAAACACCTATGTCTTCACCAATGACTTTGCAGCTTTGCTGCCTGATGACACTATAGATACACCAGACGATGATTTATTTAGAGACCAAGCAGTTAAGGGTACCTGTCGCGTTATATGCTTTTCTCCAAGACATGACTTAACCTTGCCAGAAATGTCGACTGATGATATTAGCAAAGTTGTCACCTTATGGATGGAACAAACCGCAGAACTAGGCAGTAGTTATGAGTGGGTACAAGTCTTTGAAAACAAAGGTGACTTGATGGGGTGTTCAAACCCGCATCCACATGGTCAAATCTGGGCAAGTAGTGCTATGCCAACACTCGTAAGCAAAGAAGATTCAAATCAAAAA
>CALHRJ010000002.1 GCA_938038395.1 uncultured Deinococcales bacterium
TGGTTACGCAAGCACTGTAAACAGTAATTATGCCCAGACTTCAACAGATGTCTACCAAGCAGCAGCCCAAAACCAGGCGGTTCAGGCAGTTCAAGCAGTTCAAAACCAGGCCACAACCATTGCTTACGCCTACACTCCAACCAATCTACTCACAGCTATGGGCAATTCTGCACAAAATTCACAAGCATTTGAACCAAATGGTGCATGGCAAATTACCAGTAGTGGCGAAGCTGTTACAATAGAACTTTACGATACAAACACCCGAACACTCCTACGCACTGTTTACCCAGATCAAGTCTATACAGATTCAGGAAACTACTA
Organism: uncultured Deinococcales bacterium; assembly: GCA_938038395.1. Classification (GTDB taxonomy): domain Bacteria; phylum Deinococcota; class Deinococci; order Deinococcales; family Trueperaceae; genus CALGZD01. The sequence goes on from CALHRJ010000002.1 coordinate 322, forward strand.
TCTAAGTATCTCAGGAAATGCTGCGTGGGCCTTGTCAGTTTGGACCGAATAGCACTTGAATTTCAGAAATCAAAAAAATCCCTTTCAGATGAGCTGAAAGGGATTTTTTATTGTTTACTACTTATCTTGTATAGAGCTGTATAAAAATAATCTAAAACTAAAGGCTAAGCTTGATACTCTCCCCATTCTTCACGCAAAACACCACAGAGTTCACCTAAGGTAGCTTTAGCCTTAAATGCTGCTAGAACAGCTGGAAATATATTTTCAGAACCACGGGCAACTTCACGTACTGTATTAAGTGCTGCATCAGTTTCTGCTTGATTTCGATCGGCTCTGAATTGACGAATTTCTTCTTCTCGGTTTGCCTGCACTGCCTCGTCCAGAACCTGAATGGGGATGACATCTTCGTGCTCGAGCGCAAACTCATTCACACCCACAACTATCCGTTCTTTTTCTTCTATATCGCGTTGAAACCTATAAGCAGCTTCTTCAATTTCTTCTTGAATAAAAGCAGCTTCGATTGCTTTAACACTGCCGCCCAAATCCTCAATTTGTGCCATCAGCCCAGCAGCTTCAGCCTCTAATTCATCGGTAAGATGTTCAACATAATAGCTTCCTGCAAAAGGATCCACCGCAGCAGGTACCCCAGATTCAGTTGCCAGAATCTGTTGGGTCCTAAGTGCAATTCGGGCAGAAGTCTCAGTCGGTAAACCTAAAGCTTCATCCATAGCATTTGTATGCAGAGATTGGGTTCCACCAAGAACTGCAGCCAACGCCTGATACGCAGTTCGCACAATGTTATTTTCAGGCTGTTGAGCCGTTAAGGTACTGCCACCTGTCTGAGTATGAAACCGCAACATTTGACTTTTTGCTGATTTTGCACCAAATTCATCTCGCATAATCTTCGCCCACATACGCCTTGCAGCACGGAACTTTGAGACTTCTTCAAGAATGTCATTGTGGCAAGCAAAAAAGAAGCTTAAACGAGGTGCAAACTGATCTATATCCAAGCCTTTAGACAAGGCAGCACGAACATAAGCCTTTGCATTTGATAACGTAAAAGCAATTTCTTGTGCCGCTGTCGAACCAGCTTCACGAATGTGATAGCCCGAAATCGAAATCGTATTCCACTTTGGCACATTGCCAGCACAGTACTCAAACATATCCGTTATGAGCCGCATAGAGGATTCAACAGGATAAATGTATGTTCCTCTAGCGATGTATTCTTTCAAAATATCATTTTGAACTGTGCCACCCAATTGATCACTAGCAACACCTTGTTCTTCTGCCACTAAAATATAGAGTGCCAACAACATCATAGCTGGCGCATTTATCGTCATTGATGTTGTAACTTTATCTAGCGGAATATCTTTAAAGAGTGTTCGCATATCGTCAATAGTTGCGATAGACACGCCAACCTTACCAACTTCTCCTTTGGCAAAAGGGTCATCGGGATCAAAGCCTATTTGTGTTGGTAAATCAAAAGCAACACTCAAACCAGTTGTACCTTGCGATAGCAAGTATCTATAGCGTTCATTGGATTCTTCAGCAGTACCAAAACCTGCATATTGGCGCATAGTCCAATACCTGCCTGTAGAATACATTTGCGGATAAACACCACGTGTAAATGGAAATTCTCCAGCTTTGCCTAATTTTTCTTCTAAGTCTTTGGGAGGGGCATCGTAATTCGATTGCATGATGGCATTATATAGGAAGCAAGTGGACTAAAAATCATGAAAAAAGCCAGTAGGAACACAATGCCTACTGGCGCAACTATTACTTTGAATTTGCAAAGCCTTAAAACTGGGTATCTTCCAATTGTGTTCCTACAGAATCACTGCCAGGTGCTACACCTTCAAGCGCAATTTTTAACTGTTTACGGAGTTCTTCCTGAATTGGTTTATCTGGCCAATAGGCCGCCCACTGCAAGGCAGTTAAAAAATAAACATTAGCTAAACTACGTGCCAAACGGTCACTTGAAAAATCATCTCTGACTAAGCCCTTGGCACGTCCTTTTAACAATATTTCTCTAAAAATACTCGCTAGAGGTAATGCTTTATATGCAGCTCTAGAACGCTCCGCATCAGGATTCAGCAACTCATAACTAAGCGGTGGTACCAAAGGTCGGTTATTTTCTACGAAATTTCCTAATTCTCCAAAAGCAGCATAGAGCGCTTCAAAGGGGTCGTCATAAGAATTCGGATATTCATGTAGCTGTTGCAAATTTTTAGCAAAGTACTCAGTTAAAATAGCTTCTTTGTAAGGAAAGTAATTAAAAAAGGTACCCCGCGATATTTCTGCAACTTCAGCAATGTCTATAATAGTTGTTTCTTGAAAGCCTTTTTCGACAAATAATTTAATAGATTCATTAAATATCCGCTCTCGACGATTATGTTTTTGTTTTTCTCGAACGCTCGACAGCATGGTCATGCCCTTAGTTTACCTAAGATGGCCAACAGAGTCCACTATAAAAACAAACTAATGAAGTTCATTATTTTATGCAAGCACGTTAGGCAGCTCTATTCACTGTAGTAATACCAATAAATATAGCTTAAACTAAAGAAGTTATGTCAACTGAAATAGCTGTAACATCTCTGCCTTTATCACTTCCAGACTTTATGACGATTCAAGGTCATGAGTCGAGTAAAGATGTTTTACGCAAACTTCGTGCTCACACTTTGTTGTTTACAGGGCAAGAAGGTGTTGGTAGACGCCTATGTGCCCGTTGGTACGCAGCCTTGCTAAACTGTCAAAATGCACATGAAGAAAGCCGCCCCTGCGGTGCTTGCCCTAGCTGTGCAGCTATGAAAACAGAGTTCCATCCAGATTACCGAGAAATAGCACCAGAAATAACAACAAAATCAGGTAAGTTAAGCCGTAAACCACAATTTCGGATTGACGACCTTGTTCATAGAGA
>CALHRJ010000003.1 GCA_938038395.1 uncultured Deinococcales bacterium
TTGATCATTAAGTTGGATGTACAAGCCCTTATCCTCACTATGACGCAGTAGTTTTAGCCAGCCATTTTCATGACCTTTTTTAATCAACTTTTTGAAATCTTGCAAGTTACCTTGATTACCATTCGCCTTAGCATATTCTTGATACAAGTCATTCAGGCTTAAGATAGAACGGTTTTCATCCTGTAAATCAGATACCAATTGATAAAGCACAACCTCTTCATCTGACAGGTTTTTTGAGCTTAATGAACTGCTCTTAGCTTTAACACTGCTTTGTGAAGTAGATGCTCCAGATGATGTACTAAAGACCTCTCCATAATCTTTGTCTTCAGGAGTAGCTTCATAACCAATGTCGAGAGTGGCTTCTGTTTCTGACTTTTTCGCTTTTGTTTTGGTTGTCTTTTTTGCTTTTTTAGTAGCAGTTTCTGTTTCAGCTGAAACAGAAGTCTCACCACTATCTAAAGATAGATTTTCTTCTTGACTTTCCTCAGAATTTAATTTGAACTGTTCAATTGCGTCTAGCTTGTCTGCCTCAGCTTTTACTGCACTTAAGGGTTTTAGACTAAAGCGCTGCTTGTCATGGTCAAGGTTTGCTACGACTGCTTTGATGTTTGTCCCACGGCGAAAAGCTGATGGATTTCGTCTGCCTAATTCACTAATGTGCATCAGTGCAGATAGTCCAGGCTCGAGCGCCACAAATACACCAAAAGGCGTTTGGTTTGAAATCGTACCTTCGACTTGTGTACCTTCAGGAAACTTCTCCACAATTTCTTCCCAGGTGTAGTCCACAGGTTGTGTTTTAACTGATTCAGCGGTTACTTCAGGAACTTCACCTGCACCATTAGCACCAGAAATACTGTCAGCTTTTTCATCCTGAGCAGCAATTAAGGACAGGGCGATATGTTCTTTATCAGCGTCAACACTTAATACTTTAAGTTCGAGCTCATCCCCAACAGAGACCGCTTGTTTTGGATGCCTAATTTGCTTGTGACTGAGTTGGCTTATATGGACTAAACCTTTAACATTTTTACCTGTATCCACAAAAACACCATAAGGCATAAGCTTTGTTACTTTAGCCGTGATAAGTTCGCCTTCTTGCAGTTTTGCTAGGTTGTTAGCAGCGTCGCTAGGTGCATCACCTTCAGTACCTGCTTTGTCTGTTGCTGTGCTACTGCTAGGCGCTGTTTTTGATTTCTTCATGTAATTTGCAGCAATGACGGCACTTCTAGATAAAGTGACCAATTTGTCGGCAGGTTCCAGGCTTAAGATTCGCAGCTCGAGCTCGTCATCTGTAATATCATCAACCGATTCAACACGTTTAGTATCTAGTTGGCTTTTTGGTATAAAGCCTTTTATGGCATTCTTGCCTTTAGTTTTGTAATTCGGTAGCTTGAGTGATGCTAAATCCACAGTAATGCCATCTTCAGATCTCTCACGGACCTTGAGATTCAAATGTGTTTGTTCATCCATCAAGTCTTCTAAGGCAAGCCAAGTTTTGTGTTGTGTTTTATCAACAGTATCGAGATCAAGTTTGGAAACTTTTGGCGGTAGTTTTAGAATTTTATCTTCTTGTTGAATCTTTTCAGATGCAATCAGTTTATTGGTAATATCTTCCAAAGATAGATCGATATCTTTAGCCGTAAACTTATGCTTTTTCCAAAGTTGATGACCTAAGTTACTTGCACTTAGTCCATCAGGTGTATTCTTGAGAATATCAACAATCCACTCTGAAGCTATCTCTAGGTTTATATCTTTTTTAGGTGCGGCTTCTGAAGTTTTTGTTGCTGCTGCGCTACTTCTAGTGCTGGAGCTGGCAGTTAAATTAGTATTGGAACTATTTGTAGCGCGTGTAGGTGTTGTTCTAGTTCTTGAGTTATTTGAGCGAGAGTCTCTGGCGCTGTTTCTTTTTTCAAGTAAATGTGCAAAACGTTCAGGTTCAATATCTGTTTCATAGACCAATACTTCATCGGCAGCTTCTACTAAGACTTTGCTGATGCTAAGGTCAACACCTACGATAATTACTCGGTTGCGGTTTCGTTTTAATTCATTAACAAGGTGGACTAAATCGCCATCACCTGTTACGAGTACAAAGGTTGTAATGTCAGGTTGAGTGTAACAAAGGCGCACAGCTTCAACTGCTAGGGCTACATCTGCACTATTTTTGATTACACGACCACTGTGTGGGTTTCTACCTAATATCTGTACTGTTTCTACAGCACGCATCAGGAATTTACTTTGATCATCGTGCAAGTGTTTGTGTTGTTGCCAATTTGCGTAGGCTCTAGAAACGCCACGCTGACCAAAACGGTCTACAGCTTCAAGAAGCTGACCAATGTCAGGGGTTAAACCGTATTTGTCATTTAGACCAATTTTTATATTTTCCCAGTCGATGAAAAGGCCAACACCTTCATCATTTTTCGTATATCCAGTATATAAGCTATCTTCAGCCATATCTAAGTCTCAAATCTGGAGAAACTCTTTATTGAGTTATCTCGGAATAAAATTTTAGTAGGAGACTTGCTGCAAATGCCTATCAAATTTTGTTTGACGTTGTGTCTAACTTGTTTTTCTTTTTGTCAAACTTTTTTAAAAAATATTTTTGTATTTTTACTTTTTTATTAAACAATCAGGTATTTATGAGTATTTCTAAATTGATTTTAAAACATATCTAAAGTGTAGGAATGTCATTTAGCAGTATTAAAAAATCTCCTATACCTAAACTAACACATTTTTATGAGGACAGAGATGGACTTGAATAACAATTTTAGGTGTGGGTCAGCCTGAGGTTGGCTCGAGCTAAAATACGCCAATCGTGAATGTTACAGTAGTACCAGAGTTTTAGAATAGCAATGTGCTAAAGTCAGTCATGTCAACTGTTTCGAATGTTCCAAATCTGAAGTTCACAGACATAACAATTGAGCGTGTCCAACACTTCATTAAACAACAAGAATCCCGCGGTGTTTCTGCGTTACGTATTGCTGGAAATGCTGCCAAACCAAAATTGTGGCTTGTAAAAGACGAAGATCTAATGGATGGCGACATCAAGTTTCAAGTCGCAGATTTTGATGTATTCATCGATCCAACTAGTGCTGAGTCTTTAGACGGCATGGTTGTGGATTTTGTTCAAGATGTTATGCAAGCTGGCTTTAAGCTTTATTACCCAAGTCCAACTTGGGATGATGATCCGATTGCCCAGAAAGTTCAAGACGTAATTGATCAAGAAATTAATCCGGGTGTTGCTAGCCATGGTGGTCGTGTGTCTTTAGTTAAGCGTGTGGATGATAGTGTTCACATTGCGCTTGGTGGCGGTTGTCAAGGTTGCGGTGCTGCGGATGTAACTTTGAAGCAGGGTATCGAAGTTGCTATTAAAAAAGCTGCGCCAGAAATTAAATATGTTTTTGATGTCACTGACCATGCAAGTGGTGAGAACCCGTATTACAGCAAAGATGATATGGGCGGTCAGTCTGCGCTCTAACCTTTTTGAATCTCGAATATTGAACCTAGGCATCTTATTTGCCTAGGTTTTTTCGTTTTTGTTTCTCTAGCTTTGTTAGACTGAGATATGTCCTCAATCACGACTCCTAAGACTGATACTCGAATTCCTCTCGAAATGTATGAAGAGGCAGATAAGCAAGCTGGTTTTGAGGTTTTAGAAGGTTTTCGACGCTTTGAGCAAAAAGACGATGTTTTTAGACGTAGTTGGTGGGATAGTACGATTCGCAATGAAAAAACAGAGCGTTTTTACAACACTTACCGTGAACCGCTTGAAAATTGGCGCAGTGCCGATGGTTTTAGCCAAAAAGATTATGCCTTGCGGAATGCTGCTTGGCACGTAAGTGATGTTTTTACTGAACTTAAAGTGAGTGAAGATAGGCGAGAGGGCTTTTCTGATGCTTTTTCAATTTATCAAGATATTGCAGCTGAACAGCAGAGTTTTGAAAGTTTAGCTGCTGCTAGTCAAGAACTTAAAAGAGTATCTAAAGCTTTTGGTGCTGATATGGTTGGCATTACGCAGTATGATGAGCGCTGGACTTATGCAAATAAATTTAGTGATATGTCGGGGACGGCTCGAGCCAACGATGTCCCTCCAGAAACCACTCACGTAATCGTAATTGCTCAAGCTATGGACTACGACCTAATCCGTACCGTGCCCTCAGCCTTAAGTGGCGCAGCCACAGGTTTAGGTTACTCACAAGATGCCATGGTTGCTTTATCAATCGCACAATACATTCGTAACCTTGGCTATGAAGCTGTGGCAAGCATGAACGATACAGCTTTAGCGATACCATTAGCGATTCAAGCTGGACTTGGCGAATACGGTCGCAATGGACTACTGATTACCGAAGACTTTGGTCCACGTGTCCGTTTAGGAAAAATATTTACGAATCTACCAATGCAAGCAGATAAGCCAGTCTCTTTTGGTGTAAAAGCTTTCTGTAATGACTGTAGGCGCTGTGCAGATAGTTGCCCAGTCAAAGCAATTCCTCAAGACGAACCCATTGAGGGAGGCTATAACCAATCAAACATAAAGCATGTTCGAAAGTGGACGGTTGATGGTGAAAAGTGCTTTAGTTATTGGGCTGCACAGAATAGTGATTGTTCGATTTGTATTCGGGTTTGTCCTTACAATAAAGATTACTCTAAATGGTGGAATAAGTTGGGTATTCGTTTGGCAGGAACATCACTCCGTAAATTCATGTTGTGGTTAGATGTAAAGTTGGGGTTTGGCCGTAGGATGCGTCCTAGTGAATGGTGGAAGACTTGAGAATAAAACCTTCAAAAATTACCTAGCTCTCTTTGAGATAAATTGTTTTCTAAACTGTAAACTACTACGAAACGTGAGAAGCTCTAGTAGTATCTTCGTCAGACCAACTGGTACTAGGTGCGAATTTTTTGGCTGTTCCAACGTGCCAAGGCACAACCTGAATAGGAAGTTTCTCTTTCCAATTAGGCCAGTTCTCGATTTCAATACTTACTTCGCAGTACCACTCTATGTGGTTATCGGTGGCTGAAAAACTATAGGCTGCATTTGGTGGAAGCTTTAGAGTTTGCTCGAGCCCCACCGCTTCATTCGCCATTATCGCTTGACCTTCTAGCTGTGTAAATTCATTTTTGAAAATATAATTCGTATGTGTCTTTGTGTTTGAACCACTACCAGAAACAACGCGTTCATCGCCTTGAATTTTGAAGGTTATGGCTCTAACTGTGAAATCTTGTAAAGGATTGAAACTTAGTTTACAGCTAAAAGATTCATCTGGTAATAGTTCTGAACGATTCAGTTCTATTTTTACAGGACCCAGCTTTTGTCTTGAAATGCTATTTCGTATAGATTTGTAGAAAAAGAAGCTAGCAAATATTAAAGGAATAATACCAAAAAAGGCAGCAAAAGAAAAACCCATTGCTATAGGGATAATTACAGAACTTATAGCTGCACCAAGAAAGGCCATCCCAATAATGAGTTCTATTTTGGGATTGTTGACCTGATTTGTTTGATGTTTGGAGTTTTTAGCAGTATGTTGATTGTAGTTACTAACATAAGCTGTATTTAGAGCTTTTGGAAGCACGATAATTTCTTCTTCATAGTTTGGGTCAAAGGGGCCACGAGCATCAACGAGTGCTTTGATGTACCAATCAACATTTAGGTAATTGCCTCGGTAGGTCAACGGACCTTCGGGAAGTTGAAAGCTAAATGGAATGCGCTCAGTTTGGTTGGCATCTAAGGTGTTATGTGAAACTTGAATACTTTCTTTCATCCATTTTCCAGCAGCACGGTTGCCTCTGCCGTGTGTTTGCCAGCGCATTTGAATGACTACTTTGTTACAAACGGTATCTTGATTTGCGGT
>CALHRJ010000004.1 GCA_938038395.1 uncultured Deinococcales bacterium
ATCTACTTTTACCCAATTGGCTTGTAGTTCGCCTTGGCTTATAAAGGTTGAAAGTTTTGCGTAGTTCCAAGTTTCTAAAGTTTGTGTTTGTGAATTTTGTACTGGTACATTCGCTTGGGTAAAAGTAGATGTTTGATTTAGATTGGGTACTCGGCAAGATGTAAGTATTAATCCAGTTAAAAGTAATAGGCAGAACGCTACAGATAATCGCATGACAACAGCATAGACGCTTTAATTATATTTTTTGGTACAAGAGTTTACAGGGTTTTTGAGTCGAATGTTTAAGTGTTATTAGGGTGGAATTAGGAAGGCTCGAGCGCACGCTCGAGCTTTCTTTGTATCTACTCAAAATTTGAACTTAAGGTAAACTAAATCTACTACTAACTACATTACCCTGACTATGCAGCGGATAATAACTCACAGGATAAGCCCCATAACCCAAATTACTGGTATCTAGTTGAATAAGTTTAGCAAATGGCGCAATAACTTGAGCACATATTCTACCGGAATCTATCGCTCTACTATAGATATTAAACTGACTTCCTGAACGATCGGCAACTAGATCGATGGTGCTACATGGATTAGGCTTACTGCCACGAACACATGCCCACACAGTACCGTTGTCTTTTATGATGTCCACACTTTCACCTGTTTGATAGCCATACGAATGTGGTTGGCAACTTGCAACTGGTGGAGAACCTATAGGTGGTAAGGGTGTCGGAATTGGTGTTGGAATAATTGGTGGTAAATAGCCACCACTTAAAGGTCTAAATTCTGAAAGTTGTACAGTGATTTCATCATCAATGGCTCGAGCTATATAATCTATAGAAATGTGACTTGGGAAACTGTAAAAGGCGTCGTAGGTTACATCGATGCTATCTGCACCATCCAAAATAGCTCTTCGAACTAAACTAAAGGCATCACGAACAGTAAAGAAGCTATCGGCGTATTGACTTGGAATTGTGCGACCATTTTCAACAAAGGTTTTTGAAATAACTTGGTCGTTGCGAACTTCAACTCTACCAGGTAGCGTTGATTCACGAATACAAAAACAGAATCGACTTGAAACTATACTATAGTCAGAAACATTTTGTAATTGCCACATGCGTAAGTTTAGATCGAGTTCTTCAAGTGCAGCTATATCTATAACAGGTGCTGGTGGAGGTACAGGTATTGGTAATGGAATCGGTAGTGGTTGTGGTGCTGGAATAGGTGGCGGACCTAAAGACGGAAGACAGTCAATCTGAATTCCACGGAGACGGCCATGACCTAGACTCACCTGCTGGCTACCTACACCTACAAGATTTCCAAATCTATTGTAGGCTTGTACATTAAAGGTAAAATCTCCTGGGCCAATAGCTTGGAGTAACATCCAACCCATAATCTTACGATTTAAGTTTATGCTGTTACACTGGCCGCCACGAAGTCCGCTAACGTGTTTACTAACATCAAACTGCCAATCTGGTGTGGGTGAAGCATCTGTCCTTGAATTATTACGAACGCCTAATACAGCATATGCCCCTGCAGGATTTGCATCGTACTGATTATAGTATGGAAGACTATCGAATTGCGATTGTGCAACAGTTACTTGGCTCACAAGCAACATGCTAAGCAATGCAACCATTGAAAGCAACATTCGCAAATACGTTGTGCGAGCATTCTCTTGGCGAGTGAGTGCTGCTACCTGATGTTGATTCTTATACATTATTTTTCCCGTCCTTTCGGTTTTTGTTTATCTTTCTTCTCTAAATTTCAGTTTATCGATATAGCTTGGGGGACTTCCTGAAGGAAGCTGAATTTCTTTTCAGGAAAGAACTTAGGTACATCTGCTTAGTACTTATTGGTACTTACGCCTAATATAGGCAGCGCAATATTGGTAAACTATCAAGCTCATGCGTATCTTTGCTATTGCCGACCCACACTTATCAAAAGGTGATCCCAAGCCTATGGATATTTTTGGTGGTAACTGGGAAGGGCATCCTGAAGTGTTTTTTGAACGCTGGCAGGATGTTGTTGGAAAAGATGACCTGGTGCTTGTGCCTGGCGATATATCTTGGGCGATGCGTCTTGAAGGTGCCATGCTTGACCTAAATGATATTGCTGCGCTCAATGGTCAAAAAGTATTGCTGCGTGGGAACCACGATTATTGGTGGGATTCAATTGGTAAGCTGCGTGAAGCTTTGCCCGAGGGTATGTTCGCAATTCAAAATGATGCCTTGCGTTTTGAGTCTGAAAATAGCGCAGGCTTTGTGATTGCTGGCGCAAGGGGTTGGAACTGTCCTGATAGTTTTGACTTTAGTGAAAAAGACGAAAAGATTTACCTGCGAGAGGTTGAGCGTTTAAAGTTGTCATTGTTAGCAGCGCAAAAGCTGCTTGTTGCTGGGGATAAGCTACTCGTGATGCTGCATTTCCCACCTACAAACTTTAAGCTCGAGCCTTCCCTTTTCACCACACTAATCGCCGAATACAATCCAGATATCCTCGTTTACGGACATGTTCACGGTTTAAATAGCTTTGCTACTACATCAGATACGACAAAAGACTGTAGCTCTCAAAGCAATGCCCCTAAAATCCTATTGGACTTTAGGGACATTCTTGATTTTGACGATACTAGCTTTAACTCAAAAACTAAAATACACTTTGTTGCAGCAGATGCCTTAGCATTCAAACCTGCATTATTACTAGAACTTTAAGCTCTTATTTGCCCATCACCCTCAATAAGATATTTATGGGTAACCATCTGATTCAAACCCATCGGTCCACGTGCATGAAGTTTTTGGGTACTAATGCCAATTTCTGCACCAAAACCAAAGACAAAACCATCGGTAAAGCGCGTACTAGCATTTACATAAACTGCAGCAGCGTCAACATCTTCTTGAAAGCGTTTTGCATTTTGCAAACTCTGCGTCACAATTGACTCTGAGTGCATGCTGCCATAAGTCGTAATATGCTCAATTGCTGCGTCAACATCATCTACAACTCTTACAGCAAGTTTGTAATCTAGGAATTCAGTTTCCCAATCCGCATCGCTTGCTTCACCTACATGCTGATAATGTTCACGAGTACGCTCACAACCCACAAGTTCAACACGTTCATCTAATCGAGCAAGTGCTTTTGGCAAAAAGTCTGCGGCAACATCTTTATGGACCAACAGCGTTTCGGCTGAGTTACATACACCTGGACGTTGCACTTTTGCATTGAAAATGATTTCATCAGCCATTTCTAAATCAGCAGTTGCATCTACAAAGACATGACAGTTACCTACACCTGTTTCGATGACTGGCACCTTAGCATTGTCAACAACAAGATTAATGAGCGATGCGCCACCCCGCGGAATAACCAGATCAACTTTACCTCTAGCTTCTAACAAAGTCGTAACATGGGCACGATCTGTTGAATCAATTAACTGGATAGCATCCGCAGGTAAACCAGCTTCTACCAATGCAGCACGCATGGTATCTACTAGAATTCGGTTACTGTTTAAAGCATTGGATGAACCACGCAAAATAGCAGCACTACCCGCTTTTAAGGCAAGCGCAGCAGCATCTACAGTGACATTTGGGCGTGATTCGTAAATCATGCCAATAACGCCAAAGGGCACACTGACTTTTTTGACCTCTAGACCATTTTCTAAACGCCAGCCTTCGTACACTTGGTGAAGTGGGTCAGGCAGAGCAGTGAGTTGCTCGAGCGACACTGCAATATCTTCCATACGCGCATCTGTGAGTGTCAATCTATCAATTAAAGCTTGTGATGTGCCTTTCTTTTCTTCAGCAGCAACATCTAAAGCATTTTTCTTGACTATATCTACACTATTTTGACGCAATGCTCCCGCAATTGTGCGTAAGGCTAAGTTACGATCAGCCCTAGCTAACTTTCGACTTGCAACACGTGCATTTTTAAATAATGCATCCAGTGAATAAGTTTCCGTAGTCATCAAAACTCCTTATATACCTGTACTAAAGCAGGTCAAATCAATATAAAAAAGTATAGCAGACATTCTCTTGTTAATATAACTCCTCTTAATAAGTAAGCAAAGTTAAGTTACGTCAAAGTTCAGGACAAATCTATAAAGGACGTTATATCTCCAACGTTTTAGATATCAAGATAGTTACAAAATAGTTAAACGTGTATATACCTCACAACTTCCTGACTTGAAACAAACATCGTTAAGCTTTTATCGATTTACTGCTATTACAAAGCTTTATAGTTGATAAGCTAGACTGTAATTTAGTCTGTGTCTATTGTGATAAATACTTAAGACCCTTTAGGTTAGCTTATATAGGTTCTAGCTACTTTAAATTTTTATAGGCGTTCCAATATTATTTTTGCTATTTTCTAGACATCCAATGAACACTCACAGCAACTTAACAAGGCATTTGTACATTTGTTATAAAGCCTGTAATCTAGAACTTAACACGCTAGCGTTAGATTAAAAGATTTAGTATCAAGTTCAGTATTTAAAGAGAGGGCACGATAGTTAAGCAAAAATCGTGTAGTTATGAGTAGAAAAAATCAGCTTAACCAACATGACAGTACTAAAAGGTCAACCGTTAACCTTACTGTGCAGCAAGATAGTAAAACCAAATCATCTCAGGACAACACAACCACTTCCACAATTACTAAGAAAAATGCTAAACTGGACGCCACTATGTCACAATCTCAAAATGGAAATATTGATCAGGTTCGGGAAATACTTTTTGGCTCACAACTTCGAGCACAAGAAGAATCTCTAGCTGAGCTTGAAGCAAGACTCGAGCTCGAGCAAAAAAATCTCAATCAACTTTTCAATGATCGCCTTGATTATATAGAGTCGTTCTTTAAAGAAGAAATGCATTCCCTCAAACAGCTTATTACAGGTGAGATTGAGTCTCGTAGTGTTATGGAAAAACGAGTAGACAATGCGATTGATCAACAGCGCTTAGCTGCTGAGGCTGACTTAAAAGCAGTAAACGAAAGTCTTTCTCAAGCAGATGCTAACATGCAAGAAACATTCAGCAATCAGATTAAAGGTTTAGATACACAGTTAAACAAAACTATTACAGAAGCAACCAAGTCTATTGAAGAGCAGCTCGAGCAAAACGAAGCAGCGCGAACTGCGTCTCAAACGAAGCTTCAAGAACAACTGGTGACTAAACTCGACACATCTGAATCATTACTTCAAACTAGTCTTTCTGAACAAAAAACATTTTTTTACGATTCACTCAATTTAGCTATCAGTGAAAGTCAAAAGGCAAGAGAAACTATGCAAGCTTCAATGCTAAAAGACTTAACAGATCGTTCAGAACAGTTACAAAATGAGTTAACAAACCACTATAAAGAACTAGATACTAAGTTAAAAACTGCTATTAACGAACAAGACACCAAACAAATGGATAAAGAGAGGCTTGCACAACACTTCCTTGATGTTGCAGAAAGTATCAAAAATTCTTAAGATTTAGCAAGTTTATAACCTGAACGTCAAGTCTAAAAATAGAGCATATTCAAAGTGTTTATGTAATTTAAACGTCAAGCCTAACTATTTACGCTCTATCTGCCTTATTCATACTCAGTCATACTTAGTTATAGTTACGATGAAGATTCCGTTGACCTTAGCTATAACAATTGATTCAACTAACTTAGCTATACTGGCAACCATCTAAATCTGTCCTTTTTAAACTGACTGGACTCGTGATTTAGAGATAAAAGCTACCTACTAAATTTTCTATTTATGGTTTTGTGTACAAATTTTATTTAATCCTTAACTCTATATGAACTAATAGGCTTTTGAAGCATTGTGGCATTTAATTGCCAAATATACAAAATAATCGTTATACTAGTGGTCAATATGGCATCTACCTCAGGTAAACCTAGCAAGACTTCTCAAAAAGATAAAATATCTTCTGAAACACCTCAATCCATGGCAAATCCTAAAAAAGCAGCTCAAGATAGCTTTAAAGATGTTGCATCTAACACTATAGACACAAATGGAGATGCCCGTAGCTCAGGTAGTGACAATACGTCAACTAAGCATTTAGAAGTACCAGAAATTGCTGCCGAGGATCAGTTTGATTTTTTGGTTGGTCTTCTGACAGGCTCACAACAAGAAGAAATAGAAGAAATCAAAGAGAAGATTGATGATTTACCTCTTTTTGTTGATCGACTTAGTGAAGCTTTACCTGAAGCTATCATCAAACGTGGCGATGACCGCCTGATGATTCAGGCTTTTACACCTGTGGTACAAAAAACTTTAGATGCTGCGACCCAAGGCGATCCTGATGAATTTGCGAGACGGCTTTTACCCTCAATTCGTCGTAGTATTCGAATGATTGTTGAAGAAACAGTTGATAAGGTTGTCACACAGCTTAACTATTCTTTAGAGCACAGTCTAAATATACGTTGGCGTATAGAAGCTTTACAGTCAGGTAGACCCTTTAGTGAGGTTGTACTTGCCCATACGCTTAAGTATCGAGTGGAACAAGTTCTACTCATTCATAAAGAAACAGGCTTATTGCTAAACCAAGTAAATCATGAAGAAGGTAGCTCTGAAGATGGAGACTTAATCTCTAGTATGCTGAGTGCCATCCAAAGTTTTATTCAAGACTCCTTTAAAGTTGGTAACCAAAGCCAGCTCGAAAATGTCCGTATGGGTGATTTTGAGCTATTTATTGAACAAGAAAAAGATGTTGTTATCGCAGCAGCAGTCCGAGGTGTTCCCACTGCTGACTTAGAACATGTTCTAGAAGATGCTACGAATTATTTGCAGCTAGTCTTTGACAAAGAGCTTAAGTCCTTTGATGGTGATACGTCAGTATTTGAAGATACCGAAGATACCCTACGTGCTTGTTTAAAATCCGACTTTGAAGTGCCTTCTAAAAAACCAAACCCTATTTTAATTGCTGCTTTATCTGCATTAGGGCTTTTTATCGTTCTTTCTCTTGGTTTTAATATCTACAGAGGACAACAATGGCGTGGTTACATCAATACACTAAAAAGTGAAGCTGGCATCATGGTTACACAAGAAAATCGACGTGGAGGACGTTACGAGATTTCAGGTCTTCGCGACTCTTATGCTAAAGATCCAACTGAACTACTTAAACTACACAATATCAATCCTCAAAAAGTCACTGCAAAATGGGAAGGCTATGCTGCAACGGACCCCATCTTGCTCGAGCAAAGATTAAAAGCCACCCTAAAAGCACCTGCAACTGCACTCATATCTGTCGATAGTAATAGAAATGTCATTTTTAAAGGATATGCTTGTGAAAACTGGTCATCTATAGCACTAACGCTTACAAGAATGTTACCTGGTGTCAATCAGGTAGATACTTCAGCCTTTGAATCAGTGCAGTGTAATTAAGTCAGGTTATTATGACTTTTATTTAGGTTATAATGAGAGTACGAAATAACTAGTAAACTTGCATTAAGCTCATCTACTTAGGGTCTTTAA
The DNA here is from genome assembly GCA_938038395.1 of uncultured Deinococcales bacterium. Lineage (GTDB taxonomy): Bacteria > Deinococcota > Deinococci > Deinococcales > Trueperaceae > CALGZD01. The sequence continues at coordinate 7,430 of CALHRJ010000004.1, forward strand.
AAAATGTTCAAGCAAAATCCTATAGATTTATCTTATACTATCGAATCGACATTAACTTATGAATCTCTGTTTTAAACATCATCCCCAACAGTTAACATATCTTTGCTGCATAAACTTGTATACACAATTAGGACAGTCATGAGTCAGAAGAAAAAAATATGTATGGTAGGTTCCTATGGCGTAGGTAAGACTAGTTTAGTTGCACGCTACGTTAGAGGCATCTTTTCTGAGAAATACTTTTCCACGATTGGTGTCAAAATCGACCAGAAAAGTGTTGAGTATAAAGATAGTCTTGTCACGCTTATCTTATGGGATTTATATGGCGAGGACCAAAAACAACAAGTTCATATGTCGTATTTAAAAGGTGCATCAGGCTATTTACTGATTGTTGACCCAACTCGCCCTGAAACAGTTGATGTGACTATTATGCTACAAGAACGCATTACTGAATCTGTTGGTGAACTTCCTTTTATCGTCATCTTTAACAAAAAGGATTTAAAAGACGAGTGGGATATGGAAGCATTAAAAAAGATTGAAGATAAAGGTTGGACTATTTTAGAAACCAGTGCTAAAACTGGTGAATCTGTCGAAGAAGCTTTTTATAAGTTGACCGATGCCATTATTGATAGTGACTAGCAATACCGCTTAAGTCATCAATTAAGTTGAAGCATAAAAAAGAGGAAGTGCAAACTCAATCGCACTTCCTCTTAATTTTTTGGCTAATTTCTTGTTAGTTCTGTAAAGTAGATTCTTCTTCGTCCATTTTCATGAGGGCTCGAGCCTCTTTCTGGCTTATACCAAGGACAGCTGAAATTTCACCATCAAGTAATCTTAAAGCGCGACCATAAGCCTGACGATCTAAGTCTGGTAAACCACGTTCTTGATCCCAACGACGTAACTCACTCGCCAAGGTAGCAATCTGAAAAGGATCACCACTAGCAAGAATCTCTGTCACACGACGATGTCTTGCTGCCCACTGTTTAGGAAGAACAAGCTCCCCATTTTGTAAACACTCAAGTACTTCATCAACTTCAACTTTGCCCAGTGCAGGACGCAGTCCCGCTTCGTGCGGTGCTTTAATTGGAACAAAAGCTTTAGATGTCCCATTCGGGAAATCAACTTCATAATATTTATTCTTAACCCCAACGATCTCACGCGTGATGGTACCTTTAACAACACCAACACCATAAGGTGGCAGTACAACTTGGTCACCACTCTTGTAGGACCTTGCTTTGATTTCCATTACTGGTAAATCACTAGCGCTTGCATCACCCATTGATTCGTTCACTGCTTCATTTACAGTAGCTTCGTTTGTAGACGCTTCACTCAAAGACATAATACCTCCAATAGGAAAGCACAAAAAAAAGCAGCCACGGAGGAAAGTAGCTAGCTTAAAACATGTACTTACTTGAAAATAAGTGTTTTCATTTCCTGAATAGTTTTCACCTGTACGAAAGATGTTAAAAATTGCACAGGCTTAAACACAATTCATACTGTAGCAGATATTTACATCACTTACTAGACTCCTTAAACGTAAATCTATTAATCAAACTCAGATATTCTCAAAAACGCTAAATTTTTTGTCAATCTTCCTAACATTTCACTACGAAAACCTCAAAAGCCTTATATATCAAGCTTTTCAGGCAATTGCATCAAGGCGGCTTAAAGATACATTAGTGATTTTTTGTTATAAAAACCAGAAAAATAATTGCGTTATACAAGCGCGAGAGTCTTAATGTTAAGAAACACAAGTGTCAAATCACCCAAAACACTAATGTTTCCCTACGTTTAGCTAAAGCAAGCGTGATTTCTAAAAGTAAGCTTCTGTAAAAGCTGTAAAACAAGCTATATGAAGCAGGCTAAGAACAATTGCTCTTAGCCCGCAGGAAATATATGGATAGTTCAGCTTGTAAACTTCTTGAAATACTTAGGCTTTCAAGCTTATTGAAATACTTATGTTTTCAAGCTTATTGAAATACTTAGACTTTTAAACTTAATCCCCATCATCAGACTTACCACCCATAATTACAACTCTAGGTGTCAATCTAGCGATGCTACTTAGCAAGATGCCTTCTTGCAACTTCATAACCATCTCGATGTCCTTATAAGCTTGATAAGTTTCATCTGGCGACAAACCGAAGTGCAAGATATCGTTTTGCTTCATATGCTGGCGGTAAGCAACTTCGTCGTGGTCTTTCTTGGACTGGGTTCTAGAAACCCAACGACCTGCACCGTGACTTGAAGAGTACAAGCTGTCTTCGTTACCAAGACCTCTAACTAAGTACGACGACGTACCACTACTACCTGGAATAATGCCTAATCTACCTTCTTCGGCTGGTGTTGCACCTTTACGGTGAACAACGCCATCATCCTGAGCGCCTTTTTGAACCCATGCGTAGTTATGTCGGTTCCAAACACAATGCTTAACTTGCAAACCAGCAGCTTTCGTAAAATGCTCGTGGATAAGGTCATGATTTGCCTTAGCGTAGTCACCCATGAGTTCCATAGCTAGCAAATACTCTTTACCAAT
>CALHRJ010000005.1 GCA_938038395.1 uncultured Deinococcales bacterium
GATTCGTAGTTTAGTTCATCACCTGGTACATGCATACTCACGCTAAGTGCAGCCTCGGCTAAACCATAGCAAGGTGTAATCGCATTTGGATTAAAACCACAAGCTTGAAAGCGTTGCGAGAATTCATCAAGGGTTTTAAAATTTATTTGCTCTGCCCCACACATAGCAGAACGCCAGCTTGATAAATCTAAGTTTTCAATAACTGCATCTGAAGTTTTTTTAGTCGCAAGCGCATAGGCAAAATTTGGTACAGAAGAAAGCGTGCCTTTATAGTCACTGATGGCTTGCAGCCAAGTCTCAGGTTTACGCAAAAACTGAAAGGCAGTCATTTGCACACAGTCAATTTGTCCATACATCGAAGCTAAGAAACAGCCAATTAAACCCATGTCATGATTTAGCGGTAGCCAACTAACCATGACATCAGAGCCGCCTGTTGGAACATTTAGTCTTAAGCGCATTTGTTCTAAGTTTGCTAAGACGTTTGATTGGCTCAATGCGAGGCACTTTGGTTTGGCAGTTGTGCCGCTCGAGCACTGAATCAGCGCCGTCTCATTAGCTTGTGCAATAAAGTCTATCTCAATAACCCCAGCATTTAAAAAACCAGTATTCAATGCCTCAAGCTCAATAGAGCGAACACCCTCAACCTCCATATCGGTAAGTTGACCACTAATGATATGACTTGCCTGAATCTGCGAGGCAATATCTTCAAGCTTCTGTTTATTCGCCTGCGATGCCTTCATAGCTGGCAAAACACAGGGCACAGCACCACACAACAAAAGTGCATAGTACAAAACTGTAAACTCTGGACTCTTATCCAGTGTCAAAATCACTCTGGCATTAAAGCCAATGCCAATCTCATTACATTGTTTTGCTTTTTGACGTGCTTGTTCATACAAGGCTTTATAGCTAAGCTTGGTAGCACCCTGTTTATTTAAAAAGACGTAGCCTTTGTCAGGTACAGATTCAGAGGCAGCTAAAAGAGCCTCATTGAGTGTTTTAAAGGCTGGCTGCATTATCTACTTGCAACTGCTGTTCAATTAAACTAACAATATCGCTGACTGTCTCAACAGCGGCTGCATCTCCATCGGGTAATTCAAGTTCAAAACGTTCTTCTAATGCCATGACCAATTCAACGCTATTTACAGAGTCGAAACCAAATTCAATGAGCCATGCATCTTCTTTGACATCACTGGCTTGAACTGGCACCAAACTACATTGTGAGATTTCTTCTTGAACACCCTGTAAAATACTCATAGTTCCCTTTAAACCTAGTTCCCCTTAAGTCTGTCGTACAAAACGACTGTTCTTAAGCTATAGGGTATCACAACTGTACTTTTGTATAAATAGACACTGAACCCAAGACAAATGAGTCTCTACTTACAATTTTATCTGGTTATAAACGCATTATCTGCAAAATTCAACAAACTGTCTCACTAGCTATGAATCAGGATTTTGGTAGAACCTTACCAGGATTAAGTAGATTATCTGGATCAAGCGCATTCTTAATTATCCGCATAAGATTAATAGCACCTTCCCCACCGTACTCCCCTTTCAAGTACTTCTGCTTACCAATCCCTACACCATGCTCCCCGGTACAAGTACCTTCAAGTTCCTGAGCCTTTAGCACAAGCTTTTCACTAAGTTCTTTTGCTTTCGTCTTCGTAACTTCATCATCAAACTCAAAGTGTATGCCAGTATGTACATTCCCATCACCAGCATGACCAATAATTCTAGAATCAAATCCATAACTATCAATCTGGTCTTGAGCATAAGCAACCAATTCAGGAAACTTTGATAGCGGTACCGCAACATCCACCAATACCCAATGGTGTCCAGGGAAACGCCTAACTGCTTGCTCTCTTAAAGAGTGACGGTAAGACCACATTTGCTTCCTAGCATCTCGCCCTAAGCCAGCTTCAAATCCTACACTGCCTATATCATTACAGATATCTTTTGTGATAGTCATAGCAGTTTTTACAGCCTCTTCGCTAGCACCTGAGAACTCGAGCATAATCGATGGTGCTACAGTAAAGCTTGTTCCCTCATCTTCATTTATCCAAGTCAACATGTCTGGATGAATTAGCTCCAAAGCTGCTGGGTCTAAGCCATAAGCACGGATATTATAGACAGCCTCTGCTGCTTGTGGAATACTCTCAAAGGCAATCACCGCAGTACTATAGTGTTCGGGTATAGGTACGAGTTTTAAAGTTGCTTGAGTAATAAGTGCAAGCGTGCCTTCGGAGCCAACCAAGAGTTTAGTTAAATCATAACCTGCTGATTGCTTAATCGAGCGAGAGCCTGTTTTTACAATGCTGCCATCTGCCATCACACATTCGAGTGCCAATACATTGTCTTTAGTAGCACCATACTTAACCGTGCGAATGCCTGCTGCATTATTCGCAATCATGCCACCAAGACTGGCGTTTGCACCTGGGTCTGGTGCGAACATCAGACCATGTTTACCCAACGCAGCTTCCAGTGTCTTTCGCAAAATTCCGGGTTGTACAGTAACCTGAAAATCTTCAGCATGAAGTTGAACAATATTGTCCATGCGCTCAAAGTTAATCAGGATGCCAGCTTTTATAGGGATGCTGTTTCCTTCAAGACTTGTTCCTGCACCCCAAGGCGTCATGGGAATTTTATGTTCTGTGGCAAGTTTCGCTATGTCACTTACATCCTGTGTAGATTCTGGG
>CALHRJ010000006.1 GCA_938038395.1 uncultured Deinococcales bacterium
CCTGTTCCAGAAAGCTTGCCAAGTTCTTCACGAGATACCAAATCGGGCATCATAGCATTGGTAAAAACCGTTGCGAACTCTACACCGATTAAGGCAATTACGAAAGCAATCAAGATGACTGTTGTATTGGGGCTGTTTGGCAGCGCAAACCATAAAGCAAAGGAACCAATAATAGCAAAGATTGAAAAGACTGCTATCCAAGGTTTACGTCTGCCAGAGTTATCGGCAATTGCACCAAGAATTGGCGCAAGAATTGCTATAAGTATGCCACCAATGCCAGCAGCTTGTCCCCAAAGGGCTTGACCTGTTACACCATCACTTGCCACAAAGCTTGTAAAGTAAGGCGCAAAGACAAAGGTGATAATTAAGGTGTGAAAGGGTTGTGCTGCCCAATCAAACAACATCCACCCCCAGATTCCTCTTTTAGATGTAGGAGTTAAAGTTGCGGATGAGGTTGCCGAGGAATTAGTAGTCATGGATATCCTTATAGCTGTCTAGCACATAAATTAGTTACTTTATTTTTTTAGTATAGCATTTCTACTCGTTCACTAACTGCTTAGCCTCATGGACAGCATCGCAACAAGCTAACGATGTATCGATATGAAATCGTGTGACTTAGCGTCATAGTGATTCTGGAAATCTAAGTCGAAGCAAGTGTTGAGCAATTCCTCATCCTGCAAGTTCATTATTAAAAAGGTGGATTGAACTAGGTAATACCTAGTAGGTCGTTGGTCATAGGGTTATCCTGAATGGCTATCGCTTAAGCCAGATGATTCAAATTCAACTTAGCTGTAAAATTCATGTCGAGTTATCTCAACTAAACATGATTGGACACCTAGTATGAATATTAAACGCCTTGGAATCTGTTACCCTGTGATCGTTGTTTTTGCAGTATTAGTTTTTAGCGGATGTAGCAACATTGCAGTCTGTCCGCCAGATAAACAACTTGGCACAGTTAATTTCGGAAACAATACTGTGGCACAGATTCCCTACGCTCGAGCTGGCACAATCCAACAAACCTATCGCACTGCAAACGGCAACACCATCACCTTAAGTGCAAATGCAATGGCGTCATCCTCTCGACTGTGCGTCAATCAATGCACCGAACCCTTACAACCTATAACCCCAAACAGCACTTGTGAATATTTAGCTTCAGAATCACTCAGCTACGTTTTTAGAGATAACAACAGCACAATAGTCATAGACATTCTCTACGACCAAGAACCCTATGCAAACTCAGGTGGCGACTATATTGATTTACTCAGAGTTGCAAGTAAATATGCTATTACGGACCAATCTTTTTCAGAGACACTCGACTTAAGTCGAACAATCGTTGGTACAGCTAGTCGATTGCTAAATCCTACTACGACTCAAGTTCTGAATGGTACAAGCTTTAATAATGTTTTTGTAGCGGAAGATAGTGTAAGAACGCTTTATTACAGCACGACTCAAGGTTTAGTAGGTTTTACGCATGCGGGCCAGTTGTATTCTTTGCAGTAACCTTCGATCATTGCATAAAAAAAGCAGTCTAGGCTTAGGCCTAAACTGCTTAATCTCAAACTTTTATTAGAGACTTCTAATTATTTATTTCTCAGTTCCCACAGGGCCAGCTGGCTCAACAGGGCGATTCATTGATTCTCTTAAGTTATCGCAATCACGCTGAAGATCAGCAAGTTTTTTCTGCGTATCTGCCAATTCCTGCTCGAGCGCAGTAATCTTGCTTGCACTTTCTGCATCAATTGTTTGAATTGCAGGCGCTAAATCAGGCGCATTTGCCGCTTCTTCTTTTAAGCTTTCAACTTCAGATGCAAGAGCATCACGCTGACTTGTTATCGCATCTAAATCAGACTGAAGCTTTGTAAGATCTTGACCAGCTTGATCTAATGCACCAGCACTTTGAGCCCTAGCAGCCTGGAGATCTTCTTCCAAATTACCAATACGGCTTAGTAAGTTGTCGCGCTCAGTCTCAAGAGCTGCAACACGTTCTTCTGGGTTACTTGCTTCTAGTTGAGATTCTAGATTGGTAATTTGTTCTTGTAAAGCAGCCACTTCAGAAACTTGACCCTCTAAAGCTTCTATATCTGCAGCACGTTGCTCATAATCATTTTGCAATGATGCGTACATGCTCTGCACTTCATCTAAATCACTTTTAGGCACACGCTGCTCTAGCTGTGATTGGAGGTCTACAGTTTGAGCTCGAGCTGCTGCTAATTCAGTCTCTAGATTACTGATATTTTGAACTGTAGCTGTTGAACTATCTCTTTCGCTTGATAAGCTAGCACGTAAGTTCTCAATATCTGAACTTAGCGTCTCAGTACGTGCAAGCGCATCGTCACGCTCAACCGTAATGGTTTGAATCAAGCTAGCATTGGTATCAATTGTGTTTGTTAACTCTTCAATTTGAGTTGCTTGATTCAGAATTCTTGTGTCTTTGTCAGATAATTGTTGATTTAAGCCTGTAACTTCTGACTGTAAAGCATCTCTAGAACTCGTAATTGTGGTGAGAGATGATTTGGACTCAATATCTAAGGCATTCAGACGTGCCTCAAGGTCACCAATTGTTGTCGCTTGTTCAGTCGCAATGGTGCGCTGCGCTTCAAGACGTGCTTCAAGTTCTTGTCTTTGTTGATTCAGTGCTGAGTTATTTTGCTCAAGGCTTGCTAAAGATTCTTGTGCAGTTGTTAAATCAGCTTGTGCTGTCGTTAGTAAAGCTTCTACTTCAGCTTTTTGACGTAAAAGAGCATTACGCTGACCACGAATACGTGCATAGTTGTTAGCACTTTCTGCCAATTGCAACTCTAAGTCACTCACTTGTGTTTGGGTTGTTGTGATCTCAGTTGTTGTTGATTCACTTACTGCAAGTGCTTCGTTAGCTGTTGTAAGCGCTTGTTGTGCTTCACCTAAGGATGCATTTAAGGTTGTTACTTCACTTTGTAGTGTGGTCAGTTGGTTGTTCAAGTCATCACGCTGACTTTGCATAGCTGTTAAGTTACGCTCTAACAAATTCACTTGTTGATTTAGTGCATTTACAGAAGCATTTGAAGCTTCTGATGAACTTGCCATGTTTGCATTCAGGCTATCGATTTGAGCAGACAATTCTGTATTGCTCGTTTGTAAGGCATCAACTTCTGTTTGTAAAGCCTCAGCTCTAGAAACTGCTGCCTCAAGGTCAGCAGAACTACTTGCTGCTGCATTGTTGGTAGCAGCATTTGCCTCATCAACTGCAGCCTTAGCAGCAGCTTGCGCATTCGCTAACTGCGTATTCAACGAGGTAATGGTAGCTTCTAATTCAGCATTTTGTGCATTAAGCGCATCCATATCAGCACTACTTGAACCTACTGTTTCTGTCGCGCTTGATAATTGTGAATTTAAAGATGCAATCAATGATTGCATTTCAGCATTTTTTGCAGTCAATGATTCAATATTGGCTGTACTAGAACTAGCAGAAGCAGTTGCAGCTGCAAGTTGTTCATTTAAAGAAGCAACACTTGCCTGTAATTCGACATTCTGTGTATTTAGTGCATCCATTTCAGCACTATTTGAATCTGCTGAAGAGGAAAGTCGCTCATTTAGAGATGTAATTGTAGCTTGCATTTCCGTATTTTGAGCAGTTAACGATTCAATATTTTCAGTACTTGAATTCGCTGAGGCAGTTGCGGTTGCAAGTTGAGCCTCTAAAGCTGCAATAGATGCTTGATATTCTGCATTTTGTGCATTTAAAGCTTCCATATTAGAAGTTGCACCTTCAATTGCATTAACTTGTGTTGTTAATTCAGCAATTTTCGACTCGAGCTCAACATTAGCTGCATTGGCAGCTTCAATTTCGCTTTCACGATTGGCAGTAGCACTATCTAATGCGGTAAGTCTTGCTGCCAATGTTGCATTGTTATTTTCTTGAGTTGCCAATAGCGCTTCTAATTCAGAAATTCTGCTTTGTGCTGAAGTATCAGCTAATTGTGCTTCTAACGCTGCATTTGCTTCTTGAAGGGCGCTATATTCTCTAGTGACTTCTCCAAGACGTCTAACAGCCGCATTCCGTTGCTCTCGGAATCTAGCAATCTCTTCTGCTGATGCATTTGCCTCTGATGTTACGACTTCAGTGGTAGTGACAACTGTTTCAGTTGCAGCATCATTCGTAGTTTCTTGTGCCATACTAAAACTAAATAGATAGAAACAAGTCAAAACTACCAAGAACAAGATCATCAAACGTGATCTCTTGAGTAGAGTTTTATCAAACCGCAGTTCACCAATTTTTTTCACAAGTTACCTCCAGTACAACTAAATTACAGTTAAAACCTCAAAAATTTACTTTCCCTCGAATTACATTATGACACTGCCGAGCAGGCAAAAATCAAGAAACGTCTTAAAATATTTGGGTATTAGTAGACAATTCGCACTACGCTTTGAAATCGTTTCCGAATATTTGACGCTAATAACTACTAAAGTTAACGATTTAATAGTGTCACACTTAGCAATAAAAGTGACCTAAACTCCTTAAAATGAATCTTAGGTTGGTTCAAAGTAGCTGAATAGTTTTCACGTCTGTGACTTCCAAAGCGATTATATCGTATTTCAGTATAATTCACGTTATAGCTTTTGTAACAGTATTTTTAAGGATTTACTAAATCAGAATAATTTGGACAAGTTATGTCCTGTTTTACTAGATGAAAACTTCGCTTTAGTCTTTCTTCATCACCAATTAATTCGATAGTTTTACAACGATTTTGGCTAGCAAAAGATAAAATTATTGGGAGTTAGCCTATTGCCAACTCCCAATTTTGTTTCAGTTGTATTTATGTTGGATGTCATGTTTCATAGGGTTCCACAGTTATTCTTTACAGCTATTCTTTACAGCTCAGAAGTTAAACCACAGTTCACCGCTCGAGCCTCGATTGGCAATCGTACAAGCACAATAGGCTTCAGCTAAAGCAAAGAAATCTGAACTACTAGCAATTTCCCAAAAATTCTCAGTGGTATAGGTCTTTAACAAAGCATCAAAATTATTCTGACCCATTTGCTCTGCTAATTCATCGAGTACCAAGGGTCCTAAACCATAGACAATCGCTGCATATTCCCGACTACTGTAGGCTTGTGTTTCTAAATCAATTGACTTACGCGCATTTCTACCTGTACTCCAACGCTCATTTAAGCTGCGTCTAAAGGTTTCAGCGCCAGCTTCACCATAAGAATCCAGATAATACAAAAGCGTGATGTACTGTGTTAGCGATTCATCTAACCATGGTTCAGTCACCTGATTGTTGCCTACCGTACCGTAAAACCACTGATGCCCGACTTCATGCACGATGGTGCTTTCGAGCAGTTCTTTTAAATCATAGCCATAGAGTCGTGTACTGTTATCAAAGAATCTTGTAGACATACCGATGATACTTGGGTACTCAACACCCAATGCAGCAGTGGAAATAGCAGAAATATCTAATTCAGTATAAGGATAAGCTGCCAAACGTTCTGAAAAAATAGCAAGTGAAACCGCAGTTTGATCAAGCAGTTGTTCAACTCTAGGCCTTACTTCTGAATGAATTGTTCTTGGATAATAAACTCTCAGTTTAGTCTGTCCAACATTTCTTTCAGCAACTGCATAATCCTGACTAGCCGTTAGGTAAAAATCTCTAACAGGTCCAGCAGCCACTGTAAAGCGTTGCTGAGAAACAGGCGTTGACCTAGCAGTTAGATTTGGGAAAACTGTACCCGATGCACTCACAACAACACGTTGTGGTGCGGTAATTTCCACCAGATAAAAAGCAGTATCTGCATGAACAACATCACCATGTGATGGTGGTGTTTCAAGTGCCCAGCCTGTTTCATTGAAAACAGCGAGCTGAGGGTAGGCGTGACCTAAAGACAAGATTGATTCATCTATTCCAAAAAGTCCGTAGTTACGCTGTGAGTTTTGTGGAAGCTCTACGGAATATTCCATATAGACAGTCACAGCTTCTTTGGGTGCTAGAGGTACTGGCAAATTGATGTTAAGTAGACTGTTGTTGCGCTCGAGCCCAACTGCTACAGGCTGTCCTGCTACTTCCAAACGGTTTATCCGAATAGCACCACCCAGAAGGTTTGGGTAAAGGTGAAAATATAAATTATCTAAAGTCACAGCTTCGCTATTACGAACCAAAACTTCTTGTTTTGCTTCTACCTGACGCAAACTATCAGCAATACTAAGTTGAATATGATAGACGCTCGAGCTCGCAACTCTTTCTAAACTAGGCCATGCAGAAGGAACCAAGTTAACTTTATAGACTTCACTATCCAACCATGCTACATCGAATAATTTAGGCTTAGTCTGAGCAAGGTTACGGATTGTTTGACCTGCTTGACCCGCTCGATCTACTTGACTCTGCGACTCCAAAGACTGATTTGTCTCAGCTATCGTTTGAGCTTGAGGAGCTGGTGATGAAACCTGCTCAACATCAGTTGTAGGGATTGCTGTAGCCAAAGGCACTGGAGCGACTGTCTTAGGTAGCGCCTGATTACCGCCCTCAGTAGTAGTTTGAGGTTGAGAAGGCACAATAATTCTTGAACTCAAAGTGTTTGCTACGACTGGAGCAGCTGGATTAGCTGCAGCAGGTGCTGCTGTGACCGAAGACGTTGAATCTACAGGCGTCAAAATCGTTTCGTTCTCACCTGCAAGACTATTGTGTTCAATCTGAACAGCTTGGACAGGAGCGGGTGTAGGACTCATTACTTCACTCACTACACCACCACTGCTTAGGTTATTTAGTAATGCGTTTATCATGGGATCAGGATCAAGGTTTTGTAATTCAGCCCCTGTAGCAGACTGCGCCAAAGCTGGCGAAAGCATTAGCAAAAACGTTAGACAAGTAGCTAGAATATTTTTTATTACCTTAGTTTTTATCACGTGTAATAGTCCTTTAGAAATTAGACCGCTTTAAAGCGCTATATTCTGTTATTAAATCACCGCTAACGTGTCAAAAAGCATTTCGAACACTTTTAGAATGATACGTTCATCCCTCAAAAAGAGTTGAGGTACTTTAGCTTGACATTAACGAAAGTAAGCTTAGGTCTAGTTTATCGTAAAGAAGATGAGTGCAAGCGTAGATTTTAACTAAGAATTATTTGATACAAAAGAGCCCTAAAAAACTATCTTAGCTTCTTCGCTGTCATCACTATCAAGGAGTTTGTCTAACTCATCACGCGAATAGTGACTAATCTCAGCTGCAATCAAAGCGCCAACCAAAAACAACATTATCGAAATATAGAGCCAAAATAGGATCAGCATAAGACTATTGATGAGTCCATAAATTAGGTTAAAACGCTCAACACTGAAAAAAATCGGCAAAAGACGTTGCGTAAAAGCAGCAGCGGTAGTGCAAAACAACGCGCCAACAAATGCGCCTGCCCAATTACACGTTTTTGGAAGAAATCTAAAGCAAAGTGTCAAGGCAGCAATAGAAATAATAACCCTGTAGAGCTCATTAAAGTAATAATCTAACTTAAAACTGTAGGGCGAAATAAAACTCACATTTTCACCTAAGGCATTGCCGACAAAAGTTTGCATGTTAACTATCAACTGCAATCCTGAGTTGATTAAAGAAACACCAATTACCTCAATTGCAATTATGATAAACACCGCTAAAATTAGCAATACGCCCACAAAACGTTTGCGCCAGTAACCTCGCGCTACTGAACTTTGAAAAATCAGTTCTAAAGCAAGTTGCAATGATGTAAAAAAGCTGCTGCCAACCCATAAAAGTATGCCGATTGAAATCAAACTCTGAATTAGGGCACCTTGTTGTAAGAGTGCAACAATATTGTCAAAACTTTGCTCAGTAATTAGAGCGATATTTTCATTGAACGGTAAGAACTGAGCAACAGCTCGACTGATTTCAGTTCGATATTGGTTTGTCAGTACTGGGTTTTGTTTTAAGAAAAATGCTAATCCTGCTGCCAAGAGCAATAGAATTGGACCAAGCGAAAAGGCAGCGTAATAGGTCAGCCCAGCAGCCAATAAAGCGATACGACTACTGTTATACCGTCCAACAATATAGCTGCCTAACTTCCAAATAGTATTTAGCCCTTGAATAGAAGTAAGCCGTTTTGTGATAGATTCAAAAATAGTTTTCACAACAATAACCAAGTAGGTTTAGAACCGAGTAGGTCTAGAACCGAGTAGGTCTAGGACCAAGTAGGTCTAGCCTGGAACTATCACTAGTTGAACAGCTTTAGTATCACGAGATTCTTTTTAAAGTAGAATTGCTAACCTTAGTACAAAGTTGGTCGTTTATTACTACCTTTATTGCTAGATGAATGTTCAGCAGCTTGCTCAATGCTTGCATCTTGTCTGCCACCAAAGCTTGTTGCCAAAATACTACCAACAAGAGCAACTATGCCATGCAAAATTATCCAGCCCAAAGGTGATTGTTCCCACCACGTCATGCCATCGTTCCAAGGCAGCTCGAGCTCAAATAATCTATGCTGCGACACAAAATGTACAAACACAGGTACCAATAACCAAAAGAAAGGCGAAGCGATGATAGCCAAACGCCGCCAAGTGTATTCTAGTGCAAGCATAGCTACCAAACCCGCACTCATAATCACAGGTGACAAGATTAGCCAAGCTTCGCTATCTATAAATATGCCTAAAACAGGCACAATCAGTACGATTAAGTAGGAAAAGCCGATATTGGCAAAAGCAACTGCTAAGTATGCCAAAAACAGCAAAACAATGCTCCGAACAAAAATCGGAATAGGTAAAATTGCAAAAACCGTTGCAAGTAAGCAAAGGAAAAGCCCAATAATTAAAGTTCGTGCTGTTGTTGATGCGTCAATACGTGCCATAAAAGAATAATCAAAAACTTTCTATATTACCTACAACTTTTGTAGGACGATGTTAAGACTATCATGAAATAAGCTACTTAGTAAGAAGACTTGCGTCATGTGAAAAGTCTCATCTGAATAAAAGCTGGCTCAAAGCTAGCAAAAGACTGAGTCAAAACAGAGACGCAACAAACAAGCTATACTATAACTAGTATTGCAAAATTTTAAGTATGTCTAGTATCAAGTACTCTCAATGAATTACTTGAGGTGAATACTACTTAAGGCAGTTTCAAAGCGAAAAGGTAGGAATATTAATGAGTCAAGACAATCAAGAAAAAATTCGCTTAGTCCTTGTAGACGATCATGTTGTTGTTCGAGAAGGGCTTCGCATGATTCTCAATTTAGATGATGGCCTTGAAGTTATAGGTCAAGCAAGCAACGGTCAAGAAGGCATCGCAGAAGTCAGTAAATTACGTCCTGATGTTGTCTTAATGGATTTAAAAATGCCTGTCATGGACGGCGTAACTGCCATTCGTGAAATCAAAACTCAGTTTCCTGATATGGAGCTCATCGCACTTACCAGCGTATTAGAAGATAAGCTGGTTGTTGATGCTGTAGAAGCAGGCGCTGCAGGTTACTTGCTGAAAGAAGGCGACAGCGAAATGCTAATCGAAGCTATCTATGCTGCGAATCGCGGCGAAGTACGCCTGCACCCAGACGCTAAAAAACGTCTTAGTCGTGAAATTCGCACACCTGAAATGCGCGAGTCACTTACCCCCAGAGAAACCGACACCTTACGACTGGTTGCCAAAGGTCACCCAAATAAGGAAATAGCCGAAGAGCTTGGCGTATCTGAAATGACGATCAAGACCCACGTTTCGAACATTCTCTCAAAGCTAAATTTACAAAGTCGAACCCAAGCAGCTCTATTTGCATTACGTGAAGGCATTATTGGCATTGAAAGCCTTGAAACTTTGGAAAGCCACTTATAGACACCTTGAAGCCTAGGTGTAAAAACTTGAAAGTTATCTGACAACTATGGATGTTACAGCCAAAACCAAAATACTATTCTGGAATCGATTGAGCGTCCGCTTATCTATGCTAATTGTGGGCATAGTTCTCACGCTAGCTGTGGTCAGTGGTATGTTATTTTTTCGGGCCTTTTCATTGGCACAAGTCGATCCAGCAGCTGTTAATATACCTAACCCTTTTGAGTTTGGTGGCTTTTTTCGTCCCAACGAAGCCAGCAAAATTTTACGCGCCACTATTGTAAACTTGTTGTCTGTATTTATGCTCATGTTGGTAATGGGAACTTTCTTTAGTAGAAATCTACTAATTAAACCTATTGAGGCACTGTTAAAGGGAACACAGGATATTTCTGATGGTCATTTGGGCGTTACTTTACCTATTGAGGCAAATAGCGAGCTTGGTATTTTGGGTATGACGTTTAATCAAATGTCACAAAATTTAGCTTTACAGAATCAAGAATTAGTAACCACCAACGATGCCTTAAGAAAAAGCGAACAACACCTTGAAGAACGCGTTGCAGAACGTACAGAACAATTAGAAGCGCTGCTCGAGCTATCGAGCACCATTGCATTAGGCGCTGACTTAAAACCCCTTCTACAACAAACCTTTACCAAACTAAAAGGCGTCGTTGATTACACTGAGGTAAGTGTATTTCTTCTAGAAAAACAATCCCTAAAACTGCTTTATTATCAAGGTCCTGTTGACGAAAGCACTTTTATTAAAGATTGGTCTTTAACCGATATTGGCGAAGCACGCTCAGTTATAGATACCAAAGAAGTATTACTTGTTCAAAACATTCACCCTGAGACTGGAGTTGCTACCAACTTTTCTGAAGAGTTTAGACGCTTCACTATTGGCTATCCTGGCGAGCCACTCTATGACATGGCCACGTGGCTAGGTGTACCTATTATTGTTCACAATAAGCTATTAGGTATGATGACTTTAGAACACACTAAAGCAGATATCTATGATGAAACGGATTATGACATTGCCATTGCATTTGCATCGCAAGTTGCTTTAGCCATCGAAAATGACCGGTTGTACAATGAGGCTACGCAAAACGCTGCTTTGGAAGAACGTAGACACCTTGCTCGTGAGTTACATGATTCTGTTTCGCAGGCACTCTTTGGAATTAGCTTAGGCATAGACGCAGCCATAAAAACAGCTGACAAAGACCCCAGCAAACTAGAAGAACCTTTAAGTTATGTAAAGAATTTAGCCCAAGGTGGTCTAGCAGAAATGCGTGCCCTAATCTTTGAACTACGTCCTGAATCTTTAGAGCAAGAAGGTTTGAAGGTTGCACTCGCCAAACAAGCAGAAGCGCTTAAAATGCGCCATCAACTTGACATTCGCTATATTGCTGAAGACGAACCAGAATTAGTATTTAGCACCAAACAAGAGTTATACCGAATTGCCCAAGAAGCACTACACAATGTTGTAAAACATGCAAATGCAACATTAGTAACCATGCATCTAACGGAGTACGAGAACAATGTCTGTTTAACCATTGATGATAACGGTATAGGTTTTGATTCAAGCCAAGACTTTCCTGGTAGCCTTGGGCTCACCTCCATGCGTGAACGTAGTGAAGCACTAGGCGGCAGTTTAGATATACTAAGTGGACTTGACGAAGGTACACAACTCAATATTTGTGTGCCCAAACACCTACCGAGCTAAAGTACCTATACTACCTATGGATAATGAACGCTATATCAAAACAGTTTTATTAGGATTAAAAGATTTATGAATAGAGCCTCTTTACTAGGACTACTCTTTATAACTGCGGGTGTACTCGTTTTACTGGTGAGCTTTGGTGTTTTGCACGGTAGCTATGCGCGTCTTTGGATTATTGGTATCTTAACAGTCAATAGTAGTTTCTTTATTTTGAGTCGGGATAGACTTACTTGGGGGCAACGTGTTTTTGGCTTCATGCTGCTTTCCTTAGGCGCAACAGGCGTATCTGGAGAAAGTGCAGGTCTGATTGCCCTCTCCTCTGCCAGTCTTGGCTTTTTCTTAAGTTACTTCTTTGGCAGTAAACGCAGTTGGTGGCTACTGGTACCAGCGGGCATATTTACAGGTCTTGCACTCTTTTTTTGGATACGCTTGCTTTTACCCGTGTGGGACGCTGTTCCTATAATGCTACTTATATTTTCTGGCACGTTCACGCTGCTGTATCTGCTACCTCAAGAGTTCGGTGGGCGTGAGTGGGCACTCTTACCAGCACTTGGCTTGATTGTTCTCACGGTGGTTAGTAATGATCCCATGGAACGACGTGCCACCCTGTTAATTATCATTTGCCCAGTCATTGTAATGCTGGTGGGTTGGTGGTTCATGCGACATCGTAGAGCCATTGCTTTTGCCAAAAATCAACAAACCAGTATTGAACAGTAGTATTGATAGTGATACCCTAGCAACCATATGAAAATCGTTGCAGTACTTATTGGTGGCGCACTAGGCGCGCTTAGCCGTTATGGTGTAGGACTCTATGTCCAAAAACATTTCCCCTTAGACGGGTTTCCCTTGGCCACGCTACTTGTCAATGTTGTTGGTTCATTTTGCTTAGCTTTGCTATTTTTCCTAAAGCTCGAGCAGCTTTCACCAGCCCTGAGAATTGGTATTGCAACTGGTTTTCTTGGTGCATTAACAACCTTTTCAACTTTTGAACTTGAAAGTTTTGTATTACTAGAAAAAGGTCGTATAGCCCCAGCGCTTTTATACCTTTTGGGCAATTTAGTTTTAGGCATGCTTGCAGTCATACTTGCTAGGAGTATTGCACTCAACTTAAGACACTAGATTTAGCCTGAGGCTTGTAAAGCTTAAAGGTTATTCGAAATTCTAAGTTGTTAGGATATTTGCTTCAACCTGTGACTTACGCACTGGCATAATCACTTCACCAGCATCTGAATCATCATTTGCAGGTATACGAACTGTAAAGACTGTACCTTCGCCAATTTCAGACGTCACACTTACCGTACCGTCATGGCGCTGAACAATTTCTCGAACAATTGCTAAGCCTAAGCCTGTGCCATTACCACGGGTTGAACGTGCGCCATCTACCCTGAAAAAACGTTCAAAAATATTCGGTAACGCTTCTTGAGGAATACCTGGTCCATTGTCCAACACTTGTAGTTCTATATACTCAGTGTTCTTGCCAGCTTCATCTAATTCAGTCAATTCACTTAGATTTAACGAGACCGAGCTCGAGCCAGCATTTAGCGCATTCTGAACCAAATTAAGGACAACTTGCTTCAACCTACCTGTATCGCCCAGAACTTCCATAATGGGTTTAGGCGAATCTATCATCACCTTAGCCATAGGAAAAATTGGATCAACTTCTTTTTTAACATCATCCAATATATCCACAAAATTAAGCGGATCACGGTTAATTGGAAAAGCGCCACCATCTACACGGGCAAGTTCCAACAAATCATTAACTAACTTAGCCATACGGTCAGATTCTTCTTTAATGACAGTCAGTGAATCTTCTTGTTGTTCTGTCGGTTTAGTACGTCTTAATAAGTAGCTCGCATGCCCAGAAATAGCAGTTACGGGTGTACGAAGTTCATGACTTGCATCAGCCGTAAAACGCCTTTGGGTCACAAATGAATTTTGCAGTCGGTCAAGCATTTGATTAACCGTAGTTGCAAGTGTAGAAACTTCATCGTGCGATTTCGGTACAGGAAGCCTTTGCGATAAGTCTTGACTCGTCACCTGTTCAGCAGCTGTGGTAATTCGCTTCAAAGGTAAAAGAATTTGATTTGACAGCAGCCATATACCAACCAAAAACAACAGGAATGATGGAACAATAACACCTATCAAATTTCTACGCAGTTGCCACAGTGTATTCTGAAAACTATTTGGGGAAAAGGCTACAAAATAATAGCCATCTGCATCAACACCAAATCTCTCCTTGAGCAACTGTCCTTCTTGACCGATGACACGCAACGCCTTACCACTATCTAGAACAATATCTGTAAGGATTTTGCCATTGGTAAATAGTGTTCGCTGATCTTCTTCACTTAAGTGTATGAACAACTTGTCTGGACTTGGATTCTCTCGCCTAATATAAATGGTTAAACCTTTTAGAATATCTGTAGGTTCCCTGAGTTGAGCAATACCTTTTGGGTAAGCAACCACTTCAAAATATGTATCCCCTGACATTCTATTAAATGCACTCTTAAAGTCATTATTTTTCAAGTCAGTAATCGCGTTGTTAGCTCGAGTCACGAGTGAAGCCTTTAAAGACTGTTTTGTCGTGCTATAAAGCGCAATCGCAACCGTTATTAAAATGGCAGCAAGAAATAGGCTAAAAAAGAGTGATAAACGAAGTTTGAGTGACATACCTTTATGCATATTAAATCCTGAAGATGTAAGAGAGATGTAGCTTATATAATAAATCTTAGCAAA
>CALHRJ010000007.1 GCA_938038395.1 uncultured Deinococcales bacterium
AAAGCCAGTATGGGTTATGTTCCTGACAGACCCTATCTATATAAAAAGCTTACAGGTCGTGAATTGCTTCGTTTTTTAGGTCAACTACGCAAAGTAGAAGATGTTGATAAGAAGGCACAGGGTTGGCTCGAGTTCTTCTCACTTCAAGATTTTGCCAATGAACTTATCGAAAGTTACTCACACGGCATGAAGCAGAAACTCACCTTTATAGCAGCACTCCTACATGAACCACAAGTTTTGGTTATTGATGAGCCTATGGTCGGCCTAGACCCAAGAGCAGCAAAACAAGTCCGTCAACTCATGAAAGACTACACAAAAGATAATCGCACAGTACTGCTGACAACGCACTCTATGGATGTTGCAGAATCAATCGCAGATGAAGTTGTGTTAGTAAACAAAGGTGAAATTATAGCTCAGGGTGGCATGAGCCAACTGCAAGAAAATATTGGCAAAAAAGAAGCAGGACTCGAAACCATTTTCTTAGAACTCACCAAAGATATGGAACAAGATAGACTTAAGCTACAAGAGCCTATCAGAGATTTAGCCGCATGACCAAAACACATCCGCTAATACTTTTTGAACTGGCCTACAGGCAGTTAAAAAACACAATCCAGCGTAAACCTGTTCAATATATTTTTATTTCAGTCCTTCTAATTTTGATGTACTGGGGTATCCATAGTGCCACAATTTGGGGACTAAACTTTTTGGATAAAATCCCAAACTATGGCGATATAGATTTAGTTGATGCAGTTATTCAACGTAGCTTAGAAAGTCTACTGATGATTCTTATGCTCTCAGTAGCTTTTAGTGTATTAACAACTGCAGTGCATACACTTTATGACTCACACGACTTACCGTTCTTACTAAGTCTACCTATCAAGGCTAATCGTGTTTTTTACATGAAAGTTTCAGAAACCTATATAAGTGCGGCTATGTTACCCGCATTCTTCACCTTACCGATTTTAATAGCTATAGGTATACATAGAGAAGCAGGAATCCTATATTATCTAGTAGCAGTAGCATCTGTATTAGCACTCTACGCCATTCCTGTCGCACTTGGCAGTTTGGTCGCACTTGTCCTCATGCGCTTTGCACCAGCAGGAAAAGTTAAAGAAGTAGCCACTGGCTTAAGTGTCATATTTGCCGCAGGCTTGGTTTTTGGTTTACGCTTACTTCGTCCTGAACAAATCGCAACTATGTCTCCACTTGAAATGATTCGCTTCCTCAAAGAATTCGCAGAATTTAAAATAAGTTGGATGCCTTCAAGCTGGACTTCAGAAGCAATCTGGGCAGCTTTGGATGGTCGCTTTGGCATTGGTGCATTTTTCCTGCTGGCAATCTCTATAGTTTCATTATGGTTAGTTGCACAACTCGCAGCTCTAGCCTACAGCGAAGGCTGGATTCGTTCAAATGATGCAATTCAGGTCAAACTCGACCCAAGTATGCGCCCAGCACCTGCTTGGGAAAAGCTCCTGCTTCGTTTTCATAAACGTGGTCACCTTATTGCAAAAGACATCCGCCTCATGCTCCGTGACCCAAGTCAATGGTCACAACTTTTAGTCCTCGTAGCACTTGCAGGTGTTTATCTTGTAAGCATCAGTAGTATTACGATTGAAGGCAATCAAAGCCAACGTTACCGTGACGCCATTGCCACACTAAACATTGCATTCACAGCCTTTTTACTTTCAGGTGTCGGCATCCGCATGACCTATCCATCTGTCTCACTAGAAGGTGAAGGCTATTGGATTTTACGAACAGGACCCTTAAGCAGTAGAGATCTCATCTTAAGCAAATTTTGGCACAGTCTTCCGAGTATGGTTATCCTTGGCGGAGGTTTGGGGTTTTTAGCAACCTTTCTTATGAAAAGCTCTTCAACGCTAAGCTTTGTTTCACCTATTGCAGGAATCTGTGCAGGCTTAGTCATCACAGGATTAGGTGTAGGACTAGGTGCAGCCTTTCCTAAATTTGATGCCAATAACCCAGCCGAAATCCCAATGGCAGCAGGCGGTTTGATTTACATAGCATTTTCACTCTGTTTTGCAGTTGCAATGACTGCACTTATCGCACTACCAGCATGGCGCACAATTCAAAACCCAAGTATTTTTTATTGGAGTAAACCACAAGGTATGCTCATTTTAACTGTGCTTGTAGCAGTCAGTTGTTTAGCAACAGCATTACCCTTGCTATTCGGAAGTTATAAACTTTCTAGATACGAATAAACTTATCTAAAAAGCTACACAAAATCATAAATAATAAACCAACAGGTGAAGCATAATAAAGGCATCACCTGTTGGTTTTTCTTTGTCCAAAGAAAAACCTTTCAACAAGAATTCAATTTATGAGAGCATACTTTAATCTTTCGTCACAATTAAAAAGTTATACTGAGTACAAGATTATTTTGTTTAAAGCTGACAAAAAGTTGACATTAAGCAGAAATACTAGTAAGAACCTAGCTTTGTACAGCTAAACACGGTTGTTTGTATTGTGAATCACTAAGAATATACTGATATACTAAAAGGCGAAATGGCAGAGAAAAATTTCAAAGGAACTATACGTTTTCAAGAAAGTCTGACGGGTTATTTATTTATTACTCCGGCTATCTTCCTCATCAGCCTTTTTGGGATTTTTCCAATTGGTTACGCAGTCTATATAAGTTTGCACCGTTGGCGCATAAGAAAAGGTGATTTTCAAGGTTTTGAGAATTATTTCAAAATCTTTGGCGATTGGTGGGGTGCGCTTGCGTTTCTTGGCGGTTTATCTTTACTCGTTTTTGCACTTTGGGTAATTTTTACTGCGGTGCAAGGTCGAGAAAACAAAGCCCCCTTTAGACTAGGTGGCAGTCTGCTAGCCATTGCTTCCCTAGTCATTACAAATTGGGGTTGGCGAACCATCATGGCAAAAGGTGATGATGATTTCTTAGGTTCACTTATCATTACGCTTTATTACTCACTAGGTACAGTTCCTACCCAAATTGCTGTGGGGCTGGTTATTGCCTATGCACTATTTCAAAATGTGCGTGGTCAAGAATTTTTCAGGATGTTGTACTTCTTACCGTACGTAACACCTGTAGTAGCGGCAGCCGTTGTTTTTAGGGTCATCTTTAGTGAACGAGAAGCAGGCTTTGCAAATCAATTTTTTGGCATGTTTGGCATTGATCCACAAAAGTGGCTGGCTGAAAGTAAACCACTCACAGAACTTATTTTTGGTTTAGAACTTAACGGCATTTTTGCTGGACCAAGTTTAGCACTCATTGCCATCATGATTTTTGGTATTTGGAGCTATGCAGGTTATAACGCAGTTATTCTGCTTGCTGGTCTTAGTGGCATACCTAAAAATCTTTATGAAGCAGCAGACATCGATGGTGCAACAGGTTGGCAAGCCTTTACAAACATTACTGTGCCCCTGTTATCGCCTGTAATTTTCTTTTTAGCTGTTACTGGTTTTATTGGAACTTTCCAAGCTTTTAACCATATTTTCGTTATGCGTAGTACCTTTTCTAGAGGTACGGTTGACGTGACAAGCGTAGAAATATTTGATACTTTTTATAAACTAAATAAATTTGGTTATGCTGCTGCTGAATCTATCGTACTTTTTGCCATAATCTTACTACTAACCATTGCAAATTTTACGGTTTTCAATAGGAGGGTTTTCTATGGCTAGTACTATATTTAAAGATAATAGCACTTCTCAAGTACCTAATAAGAAAAAGAAAATCACGGTTCCCTATACCTTTAAAACAAGTCATATTCCGACTTATCTTGTATTGATTATCGGTGCAATTTTTGCAGTCATCCCTTTTCTGTGGATGGTTTCTACATCCTTAATGACCTTAGGTGAAACAATCAATAAACAACTTATTCCTGCTTCTCCTAATTGGGCTAACTATTCAGAAGCATGGAACGATGCAAATTTTTCCAAGTACTTTTTAAATAGTGTTTTAATAACTGTATCAGTCTTAGTAGGACTGCTTATAAACTGCGTTTTAGCAGCTTACGCTTTTGCAAAAATTGAGTTTCCTGGCCGTAATTTCATATTTGCAGTTTTACTTGCAACCATGATGATTCCAGAAGCCGTTACAATTATTCCGCAAATCAAACTGATTCGTGGAGAAATTTTCCCACTACCTTACTTACCAGAAACTTGGACTTTTGTGCCAATGTGGTTACGTGAGTATTTTCCAAGTAGTTCTAACTGGATGAATACCTTACAAGTTTTAACCATTCCGTTTATGGCAAATGCATTTAGTATCTTCCTTTTAAGGCAGTTTTTTATACGCATTCCTGATGACATCTGGGATGCTGCACGCATCGATGGTGCTGGGCACTTGCGTTACTTGTGGCAGATTGTTGTGCCTATGAGTAAACCAGTGATTATGACTGTAACGCTCTTTGCGTTTATTGGTTCTTGGAACGCATTCATGTGGCCATTGTTGGTCACAACAACAGCAAAATGGCGACCACTTATGGTTGGCTTATGGACCTTTGTGACAGAAGCTGGTCCTGAAACACAACTACTCATGGCTGGCGCTATGATTACTATTATTCCTGTGCTTATTGTCTTTTTCATAACACAAAAAGAATTCACTGAAGGTATTGCAACTTCAGGTCTTAAGGGATAATCTCAATTCGGTATTTACGGTTCAGAATACTCTGAACTGTTTTACAAAAATATTCTCTGTATGAGGAGTTATACATGAAGTCTTTACTCAAAGCTTTTATCGCACTACTTATTGTAGCAATGGCTATGCCATTTGCTCTAGCACAATATGAAGATGTTGATCCATCAGGATCAATCGTTCGTTTTTGGCACCAACACAGCCGTGAACGTGGTGAGCAGTTAGATGAAATCATCGCTGAATTCAACACAACTAACGACTATGGCATCACCATGATTGGTGAATACCAAGGTGGCTATGGCGATATTAACAACAAAATGGTTAATGTCATTGGCACAAGTGATGTTCCTGACTTAGTTGTAGCTTATCAAAACCAAGCTGCTGGCTATGCACTTGCAGACGGTCTTATGGATATG
>CALHRJ010000008.1 GCA_938038395.1 uncultured Deinococcales bacterium
CATTACAACCAGAAGTATGGGCTAATGATTTTTGAATATTCGTTTTAAATGGGCACAGCCCATGCTACTAAACTAATTTTTAGCTAAAAGTAAGGTATAGATAAAAAATGACATCAATCTCTGCAAGCGCACTACAAGCAAGTATAAATCCAAATGATAAACCTGCTGATAAGTGCGGTGTCTTTGGCATCTATGCACCCGGCGAAGAAGTTGCTCGCTTAACATTTTTTGGACTTCATGCTTTACAGCACCGAGGTCAAGAAAGTGCTGGCATCGCTACCAGCGATGGTCGTGTAGCACATGTCTACAAAGCTATGGGGCTTGTTACCCAAGTATTTAACGAAGATAACCTGTCTACACTTCCGGGTGATTTAGCCATTGGTCATACTCGCTACTCAACTACAGGCTCTTCACAACTTCGCAACGCACAGCCATTACTTATAGAAACGTTACTCGGTCCACTAGGCATAGCACACAACGGCAACCTAACCAATGTACCCATGCTACGCCGTGAACTTTTACAGCAAGGTGTAGGTCTATCAACCTCTTCAGATACAGAAGTGATTGTTCAGCTGCTTGCAGGTGGTCGTGGTGACTGGTTTGCTCGCATCCGTGCGCTCATGGCGCAAGCAGAAGGTGCTTACGCACTGACTATCTTAACAAGAGATGCTGTTTTCGGCATTCGTGACCCTTGGGGATTTCGTCCGCTTTGTATAGGAGAAATTCAAGGCAAAGACGACGAAGTTAATCGCTATGTCCTTGCTTCAGAATCTTGTGCGCTTGGCACCATTGGGGCAACCTTTGTAGATGAAGTCAAACCAGGTGAAATAGTTCGTATAGATAAGGATGGCTTGCACCGAGAACAAGGTGCGCCAGAGCGGCAGATTAGCCTCTGTACTTTTGAACACATCTATTTCGCAAGACCAGATAGTAGCTTTGGTGGCAAAGTCATCCACCAAGTCAGGCAACAACTAGGTAGACAACTTGCCAAAGAATCTCCAGTAGATGCTGATGTGGTCATCAGTGTGCCAGATAGTGGTACCCCTGCTGCAATTGGCTTTGCACAAGAAATGGGTCTCCCATTTACCGAAGGTTTGACCAAAAACAGATACATCGCTCGTACGTTCATCCAACCAAGCGATGAACTTAGAAAAAATAGCGTTCAGCTCAAATTTAATCCATTGCCAGATAACTTAACCGATAAACGTGTAGTTGTCGTTGACGATTCTATTGTTCGGGGCAACACTGTTGGCCCACTTGTACAAATGATTCGTGACGGTGGGGCTAAAGAAGTGCATGTGCGTATATCGTCCCCGCCTATTAAACATCCTTGTTTTATGGGTGTGGATATGGCTGCACAAGAAGAGCTGATTGCATTTAGTCATACAGCTGAGGAAATTGCTAAAAAGGTTGGTGCAGATTCGCTTGCTTACATTAGTTTAGAAGGCATGATGCAAGCTGTGAATAATTCAAAATCTGAGAACGGCTTTTGTAATGCTTGTTTTACTGGGACCTACCCGATTAATTTGGATGGGCATGAAGGCAAGAGTGGGCTCGAGCAAGCCCTAGGATAATAGGATAAGCGACCAACTTCAAAACTATTGTTGTCCTCTAACAACCTAAAACATCACAACTATAGACTAAAATGTATTATGCATCACAGTTAAATATCGTTATGTATTCAAGTCATTTCACTGTGATATTAGGGGTGCTAACCTTAGCCTGTGAAATTAGGTATCATTAGCGACGTCCACGCCAACATTGTAGCGCTTGAAGCAGTTATTGAAAAGCTTGAAAGCCAAGGAGTAGATACTATTATCTGTCTTGGTGATTTGATTGGCTATGGACCAGCTCCTAATGAAGTTATCGAACTAATTCGCAAAAAACATGTAATGTGTACGCTTGGTAGCTCAGACGAACGTGTTGCTTTCGATTTTGTTGGTGCTAGACGTCGTCGTGGCGTTGCTGATAAAACGATTGAGTGGACGCATACTGTTATTGAGAAAGCTAATCTTAATTTTTTGCGTAGCCTTCCGGTTCAAGCCCGGCTCCGCACACCTGCAGGTCGTCTCCGCTACTTTCATAGTGGTATCACTTCTCCAAGTGAAACACTAAACATTGGTGAAACACCTGCTGAGCATATGAAAGTTTTGGAAGAGTGTCGTTGCGATATCCTAGCTATTGGCAAAAGTCATGTTCCTTTTATCAAAGAACTTAAAGTAGGTTGGATTATCAATCCAGGCTCAGTTGGTCTAACACTCAATGGTGAACCTGGTGCAGACTATGCAATTGTAGACGTCACAAAAAATAACGTAGATGTCAAAATGGGTAAAGTAGAATACGATTATAATTCTGTCAACTTTGAAATCGTCGCTTGGGACCTTCCAGAAATGATTGGTGAAGCAATCCAGCTTGGACGTATGCCTAGAAATGTTCAAAAAGGCATTGATGACGTTAAGATTCAAAAAATTGGTGCTGCTTCAAGTTAAAAAGCTCTACTCATCTAATAGCACAAATACACAATTTAGTTAGCCTATTTCATAGTTATACTACTAAATACCCACTAAGAACTCCATTTATCTTTGGTTTCCATATTTGTAAAGTAATGTGTCATTAAAATCACCCACACAAAATTTGACAAACTGTAATGTAGTCCTATAAAGCATTACTTTGAGCAATAATTTAAAACCAAGGGCTACATTCTGCGTTTTTCTATTTATAAAAGACTACTATCAAAAGTATACTTATCGTCATAGCATTACTTAAACACCTTCCAACCTTATTCAAACTAAACTTCTGAAATAATGCTCATGAGCAAATTCCAAACATCTATTTATGCTAAGCCTAGGGTTATTTAAGATTTAGTTTTATAGAATGCATAAGCAACATTAGCTTTAATTTAAAGCAGTTGTAACTGCAGTTTGTTCTTGTTTTAAAGTTCATATTTTTACAGGCTACATGTATTCACAGGCTATATATATAAGCTCCAACGGGAAGGGGTAGGTTATGTTCGAAACTCTATTTTCACATCAGACATCAGTCTTAGCAAAAAGACTAGGCTCGAGCTTGTCTTGGAGACCCAATCTCAAGTCAAACTTAGCTTTGAGCATCTGTTTTAGCCTATTACTTAGTTTAGCCAGTTTAGGCACAGCCCAGTTTGCTCAAAACAATCCTAGTGCTGACCTATTCCCAATGGTTGATGGAACCCAAGTTCAGATTCTTTCTTCAAATTTCTTAACAGTCATTGCAAGTGGTCAAATCATGCAAGGTAGGC
Source organism: uncultured Deinococcales bacterium (assembly GCA_938038395.1). Classification (GTDB taxonomy): domain Bacteria; phylum Deinococcota; class Deinococci; order Deinococcales; family Trueperaceae; genus CALGZD01. The sequence goes on from CALHRJ010000008.1 coordinate 3,275, forward strand.
TCGAGCTACAAGCTAGACTTATACCCACTCAAGACGTTCAACTCCTCTTTAGCAATGCTCAAACAGGCGAAGTTGGTATCTTGCCTGCTATTGTGAGTTTTGAAGGCAATGACCTTCTACTTCCTGTACAAATGAACACTAATGCACCACACCCTGCTGCTCTTTCTTATATATCATTGCGTAATTGGCTTTTCACAACTAAAGGAATTACCCTGACGACTGCTTCAGACATTCAGTAAGCCGTAAGTGTACTAAGGAATGTTGGATTTTACACATTGCTGTGACTAACTAAAGTTTCAACCTATCAATAACTACAAACAAATATTCAAATAGCAACGTAGTCACATTCATATCTGCAAAGACCTAATTTAGCTTTATATTCAATTCCAATAGCTCTATACACATAAAGCTATACTCAATTCCTTCACAACTAAAATCAATTTAACTTCAATAAAACTGTTTACGATTACTTTTCAGCCTAAGCTTGGACTATTTCCATTTAGACTGTGCCTGACACAAATAGAAAGCCTGAGCAGATAAACCCATGCCACGGCAAATCTGTAATAGTTAAAGTTCTTGTTACCACAATAGGCACATTCAACAAACACTTCACCAAAATATGTTTTAAAAACTGCAATATGGTGTGAGTCGGGATTGCTCTACCATAAATCCATGTCTTAATGCTCTATTTTAGATAAAGTAATGATGTAGCCCATCAGCATATGAACTCATGTTAAACTCACCTATGATTAGGGTTTCTTTAATAATTTGATTTAGATTAAGATTCTCGACAGAGCTGTTCACGTATATTTCAGTATAGAAATTAAGGGCAGAGGGACAAATAAAGTCTCAACCCATTTTGGGTAGGTGAATAACAAAATATGCAAGAAAGACAAACTATTCTAATAGTAGAAGACGATACTGATATTAGCCGTCTTCTTAGGCTTGAAATTGAAGAAGCTGGCTTTGAGGTCATAACTTGTGATACAGGTGTACGCGGTTTATCTGCAATTCGTGAAGAAGACCCAGACTTAATCGTACTTGACTTAGGCTTACCAGACTTTGACGGCGCAGAAGTAGCACGTAGGGTTCGTAAAACTAGCGAAACACCTATTATTATTCTGACCGCAAAAGATGATATCGCTACAAAGGTTGAACTTCTTAATGCTGGTGCAGATGATTATCTGACCAAGCCATTTCATACGGAAGAACTGTTAGCCAGAGTGAATGTACAATTGCGCCACCGTACATCTGACTCAGTTCAAAAAATTGGTTCTATGATGATCCATCCTGCCAGAAGACAAGCATTCTGGGAAGATAATGAACTTAGACTCTCTCCACGCGAATTTGATCTACTTTCATTTTTATGTAGTCAACCTGGTCGTGTATATAGTCGCGAAGAGATTGAAAAGAGTGTATGGGGTGAAAACCTCCCCCCTTCAAGCAATGTTGTTGATGTACATATTGCAAACATTCGCAACAAACTTCGTGATGTCGGAGGATTTGGTGTTATCCGTACAGTGCGCGGTATTGGTTACGCTGTAAAAGCATAAAAGACTTCATATCGTGAAAATTTCTTCTATCTAGTGATTCCCTACTGCTAAAACCTGATTTAGATAAGCGATATAAATAAGCGATATAGATAATTCAGTGTTTCAAGTATTTCACTATGCTTAGCTTCTAGATAACTACTACACAATAAAATTTTATAGCCTGACCTTGTTATAGAATCAGGCTATTTTTATGTCTAAAACGATTACTCAAGTATAGACATAGTTATAAAATAAGAATGCTATAGTGAAAGGGATGACAAGCCAACTAACTTGGCTTACTAAAGAAATACTATTTCTACGATTTTATTAGCGTTTTCTCGTTATTCAATCACATCTTTTTGCTCTTCGCTGAGGATTTTGCTATTGCACCTTAATCGTTGTCTAGTAGCTCAAAAAACTCATATAAGGTCTATGTAGACTCATTACAAAAGCGTTATTTTGAGAGAAACGTGATAATGTTAGCAGCTTTCAACCTAGCAATTAGTTACACTAAATAAACATGGCAAGTAAACGTTCAGTTTCAACTAAATTAACAGGTTCAAGAACCTCAACCAAGCCACTCAATGTGTCTCAAACGCTTACGGATGTTATTCCGGATGATGTGTTTTTGACCAAAAGAGGTCTTGCGCTAAAATGGCGTGTCGTCTTGTTAACCTGTGCTGCGACAATTCTGCTAGGCATTACCGCAGCCATCATCTCTTATATAGTTGTGAACAACATATTACAACGAGATTTACAACTGGAATTAGAACGTAATATCGGTATTATTCAAAATAACTTAAGCACGCCTGGTGGTAACAATGAAAATTCAGGAGCAACTTCTGCTGGTGTTATTAATCAACTTTATGCACCTACAGGTCTACTGAACCAAGATGCCTATGGTCCATTGCCTGCCGAATGGCTCGTTAGTACCTCAGAAGACGGTTCAGGTGCCATCAATCAAGAATTTGGCAACATGCCTATCAAAGCAGTTTTTGCACCTGTTAAACTCCCAACTGGTATTGCACTGACAGCAGTCAGCTTTAAGTCCACACAATACATTTTTGATATTCTTAGACAATTAGCTCGAGCATTAATTGCAACGTCGCTTATTCTTGCGCTTATAAGCAGTATCATTGGCTACTTTGTCGCAACACACGCACTTCGTCCTATTTCACGCCTTTCAGACAATGCAGCACAATTAGACCCAAATAACTTACAGGGTCTTCCCTACATTGGCCCTGATGACGAAATCGGCCGTCTGCATACTGTACTAAATGTTCTTATAGAGCGCTTGCGAGACGCCATGGAGCAACAAATTGCATTTTTAGCAGAAGCGAGTCATGAATTAAGAACACCACTAACTAGCATGAAGGGATTCCTGGAGCGCGCGCAAAGGAAGTTACCCGAAGGCTCGAGCCAAGAAATTGATGACGCTGTTCGCATATCACATAGCATGAGCGGCGTTGTAGCCGATTTACTACAACTCTCTCGTGGCGAAGTTATTCGCGAATATGAGCCATTTTTGGTAGATGTAGGTGAAGAAATCTTAGATGCTGTCGCTAGCGAGTTTCCAGGTGTTCGCTACCTTGGCTTACAAGGCAGTCGTATGAATCAAGACTTTGATAATCCTGAAGGATTGATTTTAGGTGATCCAAACCGTTTAAAGCAAGCCACCAGAAATATCGTAAACAATGCAATCAGAGCTTGTGATGGCGACGAAACTCAGGTCAGCTTAAGTTTCCGTGAGACTGCAGAACATGTGATTTTACATATCGAAGATACGGGTAAAGGTATGCCTGACGATGTACTAAATAAAATTTTCGATAAGTTTTATAAAGGCCAAAATGGTGGTGCAGGTCTAGGACTTGCGATTGTCAAACAAATTGTCAATCAACATGGTGGTTACATCGAAGTAGAAAGTAGCCTTGGTGAAGGCACAAGCTTCGATATTTTCTTACCTGCATTGAAAGCCTAAAAAACCAACTCTAAGACTGCTCTAAACAACGTCTTTTTCAAAAGATACAATAATTTGTTACGGATGTATTTGAAATTGCATATCTAGCATCTTTGAGACTTTAACTAGTTTTATCAGCGCATTGTTGTCTCCTACAGACCTGAAAGATAAATGTCGTAATCGTATCGTCGAATACATCACGTTCTTCTATCTTCAATGATTCATTGAACCTCAGAAAAATCGGCGAGCGGAGTCTAGTAAGAACAAATCCCTTCATCAAAGATCTAAGTGAAAACACTAGTCGTTAAAAGAACCGAAAAATAGCTGTGTCCTAAGCCATTGTTAAACTTGGCAATATCACATTCTTGATGCATTTCAGTATTATATTATTCTAATAGATAAGAACATTTTTTAATCTGTGACTGTAGAAACGTTGGAAGCGACTCTGTCTTTAGCTAGTCCATCACATCTAAATATAGCTGTCAACTCTTCAATCGTTATATTTAGGAGTTCCGCTTGACTAATGAATCAAGTCAGATTACTTTG
>CALHRJ010000009.1 GCA_938038395.1 uncultured Deinococcales bacterium
CGATCTATCAGAGCGTTTTCGTTTAAAGCTAGCACAAAGGCTGTCTTTAAACGATGATGTTGATGTAAACCTATTTGACTTAGACAAAACTGATTTGAATGTTCAAGAATTTGCTTCACTTACAAATTCTTCTGAAATCGACCTTGAAGACAAAACAAATATTAGTTGTGGTATTACTGAATTAGAATATTACGAAGGTATTGAGTTGTTTATAACACGTGTAGTAACAGCTCTAAATATGGCAAAAGCTAAAGGTGGCAATTGCACCATGCCACAACCAGTTATTAAAGAAGTTGCGATTACTGATATTGCAAAGCACTTGAACTAAATACCTTTGGGTATAAACGGGTGCGTCCCAGTCAAGGTTGAAAAGTGTTTCAACACAATATAGAAGTTTTTTGCTTTTTAAAAAACTTCCAAGGTGCGTCCCTGTTAAATGGAATAATCTAATGATTAGTCTGGATATTCGTTCAACCTCTAGCGGGACGCACCCTAACTAATCACTAATTTTAAAATAGGCTAGATTAGGAAAAATATATTACCTTAGTGATTTTTGCAGCTATAAATCGCCCTACAAAAATAATTAGATGCCAATTTGCAAAAACTTTCTACAAACACACTCAATGTGTCCTGTAGATAAGTTTTTTGATAAACAACCACTATACTTGTGTGGTGAGCATTACAGTTGGCTAACTTTAGCAATTGATACCAAGCATTTGATACCGAGCAATTGATATCGAGTCCGAAAATAGGGTTAATACTAACTAGCTTGAAGCTTTAGGTGCTCTAGCATATTCAAGTCCAAATGAATCTTGAATTTATGAACTAAGCGGAATTGGTATGAGTTTACAGATAGGGATATCTTAAGTAATGGCGAAAAGTAGTAAACGCAAAGCTAAACAACGTGCAAAAAGAGCAGAAAAACGTGTTGAACGTAAAGTTGCCTCTACTTCTGTAAAGCAAGAATTCTTAAAACGACTTGCTATGGAACGTTATAAGCGTCAGCAAGGTTATTCCCCTGATTATTTCTTAGACAACTAAAACAACTAAAGGGAAATCTACGCTATACTAGATTTATGTCAGATATTAGCAAATGCACATCTTGTGGTTCTAAAAACCGTATTGGAACTTCGCCAGATGGTCAAGTTCCTGTTTGTGGTAAGTGTCAAAGCAACTTACCATGGCTTATAAACTCAACCGATGCCGATTTTAAAAATGATATTGATAGTGATACACCTGTGCTGGTTGATTTCTGGGCACCTTGGTGTGGTCCTTGTAGAATGATTGCACCGACGCTTGAAGAGATTGCGGCTGAGCAGGCTGGAAAAATCAAGATAGTTAAGCTAAATACAGAAGACCATCAGCAGATTCCTTCGGAGTATAAGGTTCGTGGTATTCCGATGTTGTTAGTGATTAAAAATAATGAAGTTGTCGAGACAATTATGGGCGCAGTGCCTAAGGGGGAGCTGATGGGTAGGCTCGAGCCCCACCTCACCTCCTAACTATGGCAAAACTAAAACTAGACCTCCACGATATCTACAACAAAGGCTACAAAATCGACGAAGCCCTAAACGACATCATTGACCAAGCTGTAGAAAAGAAAATAAAAACAGTCGAAATTATTCCAGGCAAAGGTTCTGGTCAACTCAAGAAAAAGGTAATCCGCTTTTTAGAACAAAAGCACATTAAGCAGAAGTACCACCGTATCGACAAAGACAGCAAGAATTTTGGAAGACTTTTTGTCTATTTCAAATTTAAGTAGACAAATATGTTTTGCGGCCTAATTGATACCTAATGACTTTTACGTTTAAGCAAGCAACCCCAAAAGATGCGAACACTATAGCCAGCCTTCACACTAAAAGTTGGCAAACTGCCTACAAAAATAGTCTTTCAGATGATTATTTGAATAATCATGCTTTAAAAGACAGGCAAGCTGTATGGCAAAAACGATTTGAGACTGAAAATCCAAATCAGTTTGTCTCAATTGCTAAAGAATATGACTATGATGTCTGTCTAGCAGGTTTTGTTTGTGTTTTTGCAAATTTTGACGAACAATTTGGTGCAATGCTAGATAATCTCCACGTAGATAAAGCTTTTCAGGGAAAAGGTCTTGGAAAATCACTCATAAAGCAAGCTGCGCTATGGCTTAGAGATTCTAAACAGGTTAATTCATCAAGTATGTTCCTATGGGTATTCGAAACAAACCACTCAGCTCGTAAACTTTACGAAGGTTTAGGCGCTATCAATCATGAAGTTTCAAATGAGCTAATGCCAGATGGGAATAGGATTTCTGCCGTAAGATATGTCTGGAAAGATATTGATGCATTATGCCAAATACTCCAGAACAATCCTTGACAATATTTTTATAGCTACCTATACTCTTCTGACAATGTCTACGACTGAACCAGCAATACTTAATTTGTCAAAACTACTAACTCGTGACCCACATGCTATACGTGAATTGAGTCAAGAAGGTTCTTTTATACCAAATCAGGAGTTCTCAACAGAAGAATATCGTTTAGAAGGTCCATTGGATTGGTCTATTTCTATTTACCCAACAGGTGGCGATGATGAATTCTTACTTACTGGTAATGTTAGCGGTCAAGTTACGATGGATTGTCGTCGCTGTCTTGAAGGTGTCAAAATAAACAGTAGTTCAAAGCTGCTCTTCACTACAACCTTTGACCCAAAATTGACAGAACCAGTTGGTTTAATTGAAGGCGAAGACGATGACATACTAGTATTTAGTGAAACACAAGTTGACTTTAGTGACATCCTCACCCAAATATTTATGGTCGATTTACCACTAACTGCAGTCTGTGAAAATCCCGACACCTGTAACGATCTACGCAACATAATTGCTGATGATTCTGCCGAAATAGTAGAAGATGAGTCAACTGAGTCTGGGAATCCCTTTGCAGCACTAAAAGATATTAAGTTAGAATCATAGGTCTTGGTTTGTTTAGTAGGACTAAGTATTTTGACCTAGGTCTAGTAAATTACCCAAATTTTAAGGTTTTGCTGCCTGATTGTCACTGTATATCAGTTGATTAATCCTGCAAACTGTTAGAACTAGATAGTCTATTTTATTATTTTTAAATTTTATAAGGAGTTTATTATGGCAAAGCATCCAGTACCAAAGAAGAAGCACTCAAAATCACGTCGCAACACACGTCGCGCACATGACGCATTAAGCGCACCAACACTTGCAACTTGTCAAGAATGTGGTAACAAAAAAGTACCTCACGCTGTATGTTTAGAGTGTGGTAGTTACAAAGGACGCCAAGTCGTCGCAATTTCTGACTAGTTATATTTCCATATAAACTCTAAAAAGTTAGAACATAAACAACTCA
>CALHRJ010000010.1 GCA_938038395.1 uncultured Deinococcales bacterium
CTTATGAAATTGCGTTCTAGACACACAAAATTTACATCAATCGACTGATTTATAACAATAAGAATACAAATTAATGTGAGTTGTATCGTCCTAAACGGGATAACTGATATTTTCCAGCAACACGAAACACTCTTTAACTCTCCCTTAGTTAGAAAGCTCAGTTATTTACCATTAAAGGCATAACAACATCAACTTGAATCAAAGTTAACTATCATTACTGTGGATATTGTTAATGTAAAGGCCACTCATATTTATAGCTAGCCTATAGCCTGAATCTAAGGCTTGAATCTAAGGCTTGAATCTAAGAAATCTTTGAATAATCGAATGTTATCGTTTGCTATGTTTGCAAAACTAAGGCTAAACGGACCATTTACTATTTGCCTACTTAGAGTAGGCTTCTTTTTAAGCTGCTTAATGTTGTGTTTGAGTAGTCAAGCTAGCAATTTTTATGTTGGTGCGGCTTACACACCTACGTATTTTTCTTCATGGAGTTGGAACGGTGGTAATCCTACTGATGATAACTCTTTTGAAAGCTGGTACCCCTTGGCAGCACAAGTACATGTGGGTGTTGAGCAAGAGTTATTCCATTTTCAAGAAGAAGATCCAGCATGGGGTCATGCAAATGTTGGTGTTGCTGCTAGGCTCTTTGCTAATGTCGTTTTGACTGACGATAGATTTGGTGGTAGTCCTCTAGCTTATGGACTCGAGCCATATATGTACCTGATGCCAAGTAGTCAATTGGCTTTAAAAGTCTATGTAGGCAGCGGAATCATATCCGATGATTTAGTGTCTGGCTCAAGTAGCTTTTTCTGGGGCTTTGCTTTTCCACTAACTGAATCTACTGAACTCTTTTTTGATGTTCGTAGCAAAGCTTCTAACATGGGTATTGCGGATTGGTCAGCCGATTCTAGTAGTTACAATATTGGTGTGAACTTCAAGTTTTAGATGTACTGAGAATGGTTATGAGGTTTAAAAGCATATTGCTTTATTCCTGTGCAAACTCTTCTTCCCTAAACTGCAACTCATACAAATACTGATACATGCCATCTTGATTGACCAACTCACTATGGCTACCTTCTTGTATCAGGTTACCGTGATCAAGCACAAAGATTTTATCGACACCCTGAATGGTAGAAAGCCTGTGAGCGATGATGATGCTCGTTACACCCAAACGTTTTGCAAATAAGCCATCCAAGGCTTCTTGAATAATCATTTCAGATTCACTATCTAGTGCCGAAGTTGCCTCATCAAATATCAAAATTTTGGATTCTTTAAGAATAGCTCTGGCGATTGCAATTCGCTGCTTTTGCCCACCTGATAGCTTTATGCCACGTTCGCCGATTTCGGTGTCGTAACCTTTTGGTAGTTCGTTTACAAAGGTATCTGCATTTGCCATGATTGCGGCTTGGGTAACTTCGTCATCTGAGGCTTCGGGTTTAGCATAGCGAATGTTTTCACGGACACTGCCAGAAAACAGCGTAGGTTCTTGTGGCACGATTGCTATTGCTCGCCTTAGTGTTTCGAGGTCGTAGCTTTGAACATCTTTTCCTGCAATGTTTATATTGCCGTTATCGACATCGTAAAGTCTACCGATTAGATTTGTGATAGTGCTTTTACCAGCACCAGACGGTCCTACAAAGGCAACGCTTTGCCCTTCTTCAATGCTTAAAGATAAGTCTTTAATGGCAGGTGTTTCACCTGTTGGAAATGTAAAGGTTACATCTTTAAATTCAATAGCGCCTTTGTCGATGTTGGCGAGTTCACCATTTGTTTCTTGCGTGGCATCTAGCAGGCTAGAAACACGCTCTAAAGCAGCCATGCCTGCTTGTAGTTGATTGTTAAAGAACATAACAGACGTAACTGGGCGCTGTAACATGCCTTGGTAGAGTAAAAAGGCAGTAAGTTCACCAAAACTAAGCGAGCCTTGTGTAACCATCCAACCACCAAAGAGAATAATGGCACCTGTGCCGTACTGACCTGTTAGAGTGATTAAACCTTCCATCATGCCTGAGTCTTTGCGTCTATCTAAGTTGTGCCTGACGTAGTTGTCGTTTACATCGCTAAAGCGAGACGCTTCTAGTTTTTCGTTTGCGAAGCCTTTAACAACTTGAATGTTACCAATTGCTTCGTTGGCAACTGAGGTGAGTTCACCAACTCGAGCCCGAATTTTACGACTCGCTGCACGCAACTTTCCTTGATAGTGTCTGGTAATAAAAGCCAGTGTTGGCATTACCACTAGGTTCACCAGTGACAAGCGCCAATCCATAACAACCAAAATAACAGCAACCACAATTATGCTAAACAGCTGACCCATGAGCCGAGTAGCGCCTGCTTGAATCATGCCTTCTAGGGCATTGACATCTGATACAACTCTAGAAACTAGCGAACCAGAGCGTTCATTTGTAAAGCGAGTTACAGGTAAGCGCAGTAGGCGGTTATAGGCCTTCATGCGTATATCACTTATGATGCTTTGAGTAAAGGCGTAACTCAAAAACATACCAGCGTAACCCAGTAAAGCACGAACCAAAAAGAAGGCTAAGTAAGCAACGCCTAGCCAGATGAAAGGTCTAAACTCACCACTTGGAATAACGGTATCAAAGGCAATTCGTACAAATTGTGGTCCAACTGTGCCAAGTGCTGCAGACAGGCTGATAAGAAGCGATAGTCCAATTACACGCCATTTGTAATCGACCAAAAGCTGCCATAGTTTGGCAAAACTCTCGTCGTTCACAGATTTGTCTGATTTATCGTCTTCTGATGGCTCTACAGGGGTGTTTTGTCTGGTGTTTGTAAACTG
>CALHRJ010000011.1 GCA_938038395.1 uncultured Deinococcales bacterium
CTACAACTTTTGCTATGCCCTTGAAACGCATATTGAGCCTTTAATAAAATATCAATGATAATTTTACATTTTATAAAGTTAAATTTCACATTTGATAAAACTTAGGTTTATACTCCATCCAAAGGAGTCACTGATGGATATGTTTTCTAAACATCCAGATATTGTTCGAGATAATATTTCCGAGAAAATCGACAAGTTATACGAAGATGCAACAAATGAAGTATTGGCTAAAACTAGACGTCTTGAGTGGAGACAGCTTGTTACTAAGCAAATTGCAAGCAATTTACGAAAGTTAGCAGATAGGCTCGAGCCTCCCCAAATCCCCACACCAATCCCCAACACAACTCAGCACCTAACGAAACAGGCAAGGTAAACCATGAGTCAAAACAATATATCTACATCCGAAGTAAGGAAGTTAAAACAAACAGAACTATCAAGAGTAGAAGCTCTACTAGAACAAGGCAAAATCAACAATGACGAAGCAGCACTTCTAATCGACGCTTTAGTTGAAACAGTTGATACGAATGAAACATCTGATATTCCTAGAAATTTAGACCCATTAACACCAAAACAACCTACACCACCAGAAGCAGCACCGCCCCCACCTGCCCCTTTTTCAGCTGTAGACTTTACAAACAAATCTGAAAGCCAAGCTGCTGAATCAGAACCAACTGAATCAGAACCAACCCAGTGGTTAAGCGTAAAAGTTGGCGTTGGTAGCGTCACTATCAAGGGTAAAGACGGTCTATCTAAGCCAGTTATTAAACGTGTTGCAGGTATTTCTACCCAATCACTTCAAGAAAATAATGGAAACTATAGTATTGCTGGTGGCTTTAGTGATATGACTGTAGAAATGCCAAGCAGCATGGGGCTTAAACTCAACGTAACAGCAGGCGATGCTAAAGTTAAGAATATTGCATTTCTAAAAGGAAACAATAGTGTGGGTAGTGTATCTGCAAAAGCTATTGGTGGTTTGGATTTCCAAGTGGATGCTGGAGAATTTACAGCTAGTGCTTTGCTAGCTACAGGTCAGCACCGTCTAGGGCTTAAAGCAGGTAGTGCTAAGCTTGAACTGTTGGCAGGCTCGAGCCTAGACGTCACTGGTTCTTGTAACCTTGGATCCTTTAAGGTCCCCGAAAGTTTCTCAAGCCAACAAAAAAATCTCAATGGGAGTTTTGAAGGCACAATTGGTACAGGCCCGATTGGAACAAGTACTGCTAAGCTAGCCATTTCAGTCCAAGCTGGCGAAATTCGTATATCTGAAGAAAACTAAAGGGCAGAACACATGAGCGAAAAAACAAAAATCCTAGAAATGCTAGCCAACGGTCAAATTACAGTAGAAGAAGCAAGCGACTTACTTAGTGCAATTGCCACTGATTTTACAAGCATACCTACAGCTACATCCAGCACATCAAACCTCATAAAGAAAAAAACCAGAATGCTACACATCAGTATCTATAAAGAAGATTCAGCTGATGTAAATATTAGAGTGCCTCTAGCTTTAGCGAAATTTGCTATGCGCTTTGTTCCAGCAGAAGCAAAAGCAAACCTTGAGATCAATAATCAAAACATAGATTTAAAAGAAATGCTCGAGCTGCTCAAACAAGACGGAATCCCCGATGGTAAGTTACTAGAGGCAGATACTGTTGAAGACGGTAAACAAGTCAGAGTGCTTATCGAGGTTGTATAAATGACAAAAGAACAGCATAAACACTTATCCATGCCAACCGCTTGCCCAGTAACTGGTGCGCCACTAGAAGTCACACGCCTAGAATGCTTCGAAAGTGGCGTTAGCATCGAAGGACGATTTAAGCCCAATGAATTTGCACTGCTTGACGAAGCTAATCTGGAATTCCTAAGAATTTTTGTAAAAGTGCGAGGCAATCTCAAAGAAGCAGAGAGAATACTAGAACTCAGCTATCCAACTGTACGCTTACGTTTTGACAACATGTTGCAAGCCTTAGGTTACGAAGTCAGTCAAGATGATGAAACATCATCTGCCAACACAAGTAGCAATACAGACATTCTAGATTTACTTGAAAAAGGTGAAATTTCAGCGGTTGAAGCAGCTGAACAGTTACGAGCTTTAAAGAAGCAAAGTAATAAACGTAAACGGTAGTTGTTTACGGTAATTTAGATAGCCACGCTTTTCGTCTGTGAACTTGAATGCTATGACTTGACCCAATTGGGTATTGACGCACTAGCTTATCTGCTAATAAACGGGCATCCTTTTGCGAATGGATGTTTTGTGCAGCAGCAAATAGTTTCACACCTTCATAGGACTTACCTTGAACGATGTACCTATAGCGTACAACAGTTCGCCAACCATCAGTCTTCTCAGTTCCAGCATAACTGATGGTTGCGCTAGTTGTTATCCAAGGAAACAGCCTTGTACGTAACCATTTCATGTGTGTTGAAAAATTATCTTAGCAACTACTAAAGTAGCTAGTTAGTTAAGCATTTTTAGTTTAGGTGAATCAACAAAAAGGGTATCTTGTTGAATAGGGAATTCGCCAACTTCTTCCTGAAAAAGTTTTTCAAATTGAGCAACTTTCAACTTAGCGATAACATCACCTTCGAGTTTGTGGGTTGCTTCTAAAATGTAAAGTACTAGTGATTCATTGTAGGGATCAATATCACGTAATTTGCTTGCTAAATCCAAACACTTTGTGTAATCCTCTTCGTCATACCACTGTTCTAACATAGTTAAGCCAACTTTAAGCGCAGACCATGCGATGTTTTCACGCTCCTGTTCTGCCCATTCAGTGCTACTACTTGGCAAAAATGCACCGTTGTAACACATGAGCATCTGGAACACATCATCAGGGATTGCTGTATTGAGACTGTATTCTAGCTTTTCGACATCCCACTCGAATTCATAGTTATTATGAACTAAACTATAACTTCTAGTCTTTACATCGTAAGGAACTTTCAAACCTGGAACTGCACTTTCTAAATCATAACGTGATTGATGGAAATAGTTTTTGGCACGTTTCGGGTCATCATCTGCAAAAAGTGCAAGGATAATTTCATCAAGTTTGGAAGCAGGGTTGCGTAATAAATAACAAGCTATTTCAACAGCTCTATTCATGGTTAGACGAACTGGCTCATTGTCAATCAAAATAGCTTCTTGACCTAAACTCTGTAATGCAACAACACTTGGCTGTTTTTGGACTTTTCCTTTTTCTAAATAATCGTAGTAAATAACCTTGGCATAGTGTTCTTCTGGTAAGTCCTCTAAATAATCAAGTACACGATTGAGTGTACGAATTTCCATGGGTACTATTGCGACCTTGCCAATTGCATGGCGGATGTCAGTAGCTTTATCCATAAGCGATTCGGCTTGCGCGACTTCGCCAAACTTTAATTTATGTTCTGCATAATGCAGGTAGACACACGCCAAAATTCTAGGAGAGGAAGCTTTTTCAAATGCTGCGATAGCTTTTTCGAATTGTTCAGTCGCACTTTCCTCACCTAAATAGGATAATAAACTGGCATCACGGAAATTTAGATACATCTCCGAACGTTTTGTTTTTGGGGCTATTCGAGCTTTTGCCATATACTTTCTTGCTTCGACCACATTGCCAAACTCAAGATGAGCAGTTGCAAGTAGCATAGAAGAAAAACATTGCCACGAAGTAAGATTTAACTGTTGTTCTGTTACTATAGCTTTTTCGTAACTATGAATAGCATATTCTAAATCACTGTTGTTTCTATGTATAAAGGCTTGGCGATGAAGTTTTTCGATTTCTAAATAAGGTAATGCACTAGTGTTTGCCTTATCAATAAGAGCTTGTGCTCTATCAAACTCTCCCAAATAACCTAACATAGTTACTTGGTTCAAATACAATTGGGTTTTTCGTGCTGGATTAGCAACCTCTAAAGCAATTTCCATATATTCTGAAGCAAGAAAATCCTGCCCTAATTCTGAGTAAATATAAGACATGAGATATGCAATCCCAAATCGAGAACGTTTTGCAGCTTCTTCAGAGAAATAAGTTTGATACCAAGCTAACTCAATATTTTCTAATGCCTGTTCAATTTTGTCTGAACTCACATCTAATGATGCAAGTTGACGATAGTAAAATGCTTTATCTAAGGGATTAAGGTTTTCAAGAATTGGTGTAACTTTATCTAACATTCTGTAGGCTAGTTCTATTTTGCCCTGTTGCTGAAAAGCGCTAGCTAGTTCAATATGTGCTTCGATACAACCTTCAGCAATCGCCATTTGTAAGGTATCAACTGCTTGGGTCCGCTCTTTTAAAAGATGTAAGGCCAAACCGCCCCAGCGTTTTTCATCAGACGTTGGATTACTCAATGCCTTAAAAACTGATACAGCTTCTTGATATTCACCAATTCTAATACATTCTGTAATTTGAGCTGAAGACATCATGGTTAACAATACTCCAAATAACTATTACTTAAAGCCATTTCTATATCAAACTTACTCGTATTATACAGCATTTCTAGACTATCAAGGTGAATGGCTACTAAAGCGTGTCACAAACGTGATTTCATTCAATTTTTACCACCTAAATACATACTGCAATAGGCTTACAATAGGCTTACTTTTTATTCTCTATTTATCTCATCAACAAAGGAAGAGCAGGAGAATATCAATGAAAACAATAAACTTAATCTCACAAGCAGTTTCAAAAAAGAATAAGTATAAGTTGGTAGTTTTACTGTGCATGTTGGCACTCTTTTTTGCCACAGGAACAAGCTTTGCCGAAGGCAATAGCGATTACGATTGCTGCTAAAAATATCAGCAACACTCTTTTATTCTAGGTCTTTACATCAGGTTGGGATTGTGGTGATACCAATCTGATGCACGACAAACATACTTCGCACTTCTCGGACAATTGCTGTCTTTACCCTTTTTTGTTCAAATTTTCGGGGAGTGCAAACTAATATTTTATTTCGACTCTATTTAGTTTTATCAATAATATTCGGTCTTTTCAGTTTGGGATTATGGTGATACCAATCTGTTTGTTAGACAACATACTTTGCACTTCTTGGACAATCGCATTATCCCCTTTTTGCTCTGATGTCTGAGAAGTGCAACCTTTTTTTAAACAATGTGTAAGACTAACACCGAAATGAATCAAGACTGTCAAAATGCCAAAAATAAGCATAGGTTGGAAAGTGTTCATCTTTCGGTTCTTTTGAAGATACAAGCGACAACCTGACTATGACATTTATCTTTCAGCTTAGTATAATTTAGCAGCTAACTTCGGTTAGGTGTTTTTTGTTAGCTCGAGCCACCCCCCCACCCCCCTAAAATCCCCCTTACGCTATACCTCCCCCACTTTTTAACGCAAAAATAACACTCCCTTTTTTAAAGTAATAACAGTTACTTACGAAAGGGGAAAACTAATGAACACGCTTCATTTACAACAAAACAACTCAACTTTAGAAAGCCAAGCCACGCACTATTCGCAATTAGCCAAACAACTTGACCCTAAACAACCACATAAGCTTCCAAGAAAACAGCTTCTATTTGGAGAAAAGCTATATAAAGCAGGCCAAGATGCTGAATTACTCTATATGGTAAATCAGGGCTTTATCAAAACAGTCGTTCACTCAGCAATGGGCAGAGATAGAATTGTAGATATTTATGGTCCTGGAGAAATAGTTGGTTCTGCTGCGCTAGAAGCTTCAGTTCATGGGGAAACTGTTCAAGCAGTTAGTAGCTCGAGCCTAACGCCAATCGACCCTGAATACGCACTTCGCAATACAGCCTTCTCAAAATACCTTAGTACAACCTTAGCGAAGCAAATGTGTAGACACAGAGAATCTATTGACGATGCAGCACTACCAGTAGGCGCAAGGCTCTGTAAACTACTCATTCGCTTGAGTGAACGCTTTAGCGAAGCTGGTGATTCTCAATACACTAGCTTACCCTTTTCTATTACCCAAGAAGAATTCGCAGCTATGATTGGTAGCTCACGGATTACAATTTCTAGAATTTTTAGTTATTTACGTACAACTGGGGCAATCGTTGGTAAACGAGGTAATTTTGTATTGAATGTTGAGGAGCTCGAGCACGCCATCGATGCTTATGTATTAGAAGTAATTTGAAACAAGTACTTGAAGTAATTTGAAACAGGTACTTGAAGTAGTTTACAGGTACACTAAAACCCTCTATGAGCTGGTCCATAAATGACATTCCTGATTTAAACAACAAAACAGTCATCATAACAGGTGCTAACAGTGGCATTGGCTTTGAAGCTAGCAAAGTTCTAGCTTCAAAAGGTGCGACACTTATCTGGGCATGTCGTAATCTTAGCAAAGCAAAAGTCGCACTTAAAGCGGTCAAAGAAAGTGTAGCCAATGCAAAAGTAAGTTTGATGCAGTTAGACTTATCGCAACAAGCCTCCGTACATAGCTTTGCCAAAGAGTTTAAAGTAAAGCATAAGCACTTAGATATCCTAATAAACAATGCGGGAATTCTTGGTACAGACTACCAAACTACAGAAGACGGTTTTGAATTGCTCTTTGCCACAAATCATCTTGGGCACTTCACGCTTACAGGTTTGCTGCTTTCCCATTTAGAAAAAAGCCCTTCTGGGCGAATCATAACCCTAAGCAGCAGTGCTCATAAAACAGCATCTATGAATTTCGATAATCTAATGTTTGAAGGTGGAAAAGGCTATTCTGGCTTTAGTGCCTACGGACAAAGTAAACTAGCGAATCTACTATTTACCTTTGAATTACAGCGTCGCTTACTAGCTAACAACAGTAAGCTCCTCGCACTTGCAGTACACCCAGGCATGTCTGGTACGGACATCTTCTCTGTTATGGATGGTAAATGGTATTACCCGTTAATTAAACCTATTATCTATACAATGGCACAAAGTCCAAAAATGGGTGCTTTACCTACTTTGATGGCAGTCAGTGACGCAACTGCACAGAGTGGTGATTACTATGGACCAAGTGGCTTTCAAGAATTGCGTGGCTCACCCAAAAAGGTAAGGGCAAGCTCTAAAGCAAGAGATATTGAAGCTGCCAAAACATTATGGGAGAAATCAGAAGTACTAACAGGTGTGAGCTATCTAAATCCTCAATAGTTATTTCAATAAATACATTGAATAAATAGAAATACCGTAAACGTGTATAAATTTTAAATAGTGCCTAAAGTTCAGGCTCAATAAGAAGCCACCGTTTTAGAGCCCTAACACTAAACTTCCATCACCTTGAACATCACTCGTATTTTGAAACGAATAGTCTGAACCATATTTCGATACTATATCTGCATAAGGCATTGGCATTGAAAAATAGCTACCTTGTCCTAAGTGGCACCCTATACTTCTCAACCAATCAAGTTGTTCGATAGTTTCTACCCCTTCAGCAACAATTTTCCGATTGAGATATTCAGATAAATCAAGAATTACTTTTATAAGTTCTTTGGTAAATTCACTACTTCCATTGTCTAGTGCTAAATTATTGACAAAAGACCTATCAATTTTCACAATATCCGCAGGTAGAGCTTGTAAGTAGGCTAAGGATGAATAACCTGTACCAAAATCATCAATAGCAGTTGTAATACCGTGGTTTCTAAGTAGGTTTAAGCACTCACTGCTATCATTTAAATTATCGATTACTACCGACTCTGTAACTTCTATTTCAAGTAGTTC
This sequence comes from uncultured Deinococcales bacterium, assembly GCA_938038395.1. Classification (GTDB taxonomy): domain Bacteria; phylum Deinococcota; class Deinococci; order Deinococcales; family Trueperaceae; genus CALGZD01. The sequence continues at coordinate 7,638 of CALHRJ010000011.1, forward strand.
AGGGGCTAAAGCTGTATTTCTAAGTGTCATCAATACATGCTCTGCTAAATCTGGCATACCAAATTGCACTGGTGACATGTTTACAGCCACTGCAACCCCTGGGAGAAAACTCTGCCACGTTTGTGCAACCTTACTAGCTTCATTTAAGACCCAGCGATCAATCGCCACAATTAACCCAACCTTTTCAGCAATGGGTATAAACAGAGCAGGTGAAATCAGACCTTTCTGTGGGTGATTCCATCTAAGCAGCGCTTCAAATTTATCAATTTTATTGTTTTGTAAATTTACAATCGGTTGGTAAAGAAGTTCAAATTCATTTCTTGTTAGTGCTAAACGCAAGTCTCTGGCAAGTTCCCGCTCTTGCCTTGCTGCCTCAGTCATAGCTTCTTTGTACAGGCAATATTTATTCTTACCTGATTGCTTAGCTTCATACATGGCAATATCCGCATGATTGATCAAACTCGTTGGCTTGACGCCATCTTTCGGGTAAAAACAAATTCCTATACTTGAGGTTATATGTACATGCTCTCCAGAAAGATTAAATGGAGCTCTAATGGTCTCAAGTAGTGTCTGTGCAATACTTTCCGCGTGGAGTTGATTTTTCACATCTCGAATTACAAAAACAAATTCATCTCCGCTAATTCGTGCAACAATGTCTCGATTTAGATTTTTTTCACGCTCTTTGTTATCATTACTGTCCAGTAAGGTATTATTTAGGCGTTTAGCAATATGTTGTAGTAGCTCATCCCCATATTGATGTCCTAAACTATCATTCACTGCTTTAAAGCCATCAATATCTATAAATAGCACCGCAAGATTATGGGTTTCTGGCGCACTTATATAGAGCTCGAGCTCTTCTTGTAGCATAAAGCGATTTGGTAAACCTGTTAAGCGATCGTAGCGTGCAAGCTGATTAGCCGAAGCTTCCTGATCTTTCGTAACATCAAACTGTTCTCTAAAACGCATAAATGCAAAAGTTAAAGATAAAGAAACTACGATTGATAAATTAAGCTGAACCAGCGCATATATAACACCCCAATTCACAACACCAGTAGAAAAGGAAAGCCACATATAGACAACACTAATAGCTATAATTGAAACCGTAAACGACATAGCAATAACATGTCCAACACGAATTTCTGGAACAAGAAAAGCTAAAAGATAAATAGTGGCTAGCCAAAAAAACCCTTCTGTCATTTGATAGAGCGGATTGGCAACTTCAGGTAGGAAAAAGAGAATACTTATAAGTTTAGCAACAAAAAAAATTGATAATCCCAAACATGTTAAGGAAACGACAAAGCGCAAACTTTGCGGTTTCATTAGCAACATAATCCACAGTGCACCTACGCCTATAGCAGCGATTGGATGCATGATTAAATCGAAGTGAGTTTCTTGACCACTCATCCGTTCCAAAACTGCTGCTACAGAAAAAGCAATAATCCCAAAAGGAAGACAAGTCAACATAGTTCTTAACCAGTCTTTATATATAGGCGTACCAACCGCCATTTGAGATTGCGGTTTAGAAGTACTTTTAGATTTTGAGAATATCGAGATCATATTATTTTTGATATAAGTACCGAATTAAAACGACTTTGAACCCCTCTAAAAGATCTACTTTTATGTTCTTGTATCCTGACAAGTTTTTCTAAATCTAAACGTAGCTAATATGCTTATGTCATAACTACTAAAGCACTCACAATAGCGATGAACCAAGCACTGTACTCTGACCAAAACGTATATATTTGTAGATGGTTTAGAAATAATTATTGCGCTGTTAATAAAAATCAATTTTGCATATTGATTTTGAACTAATATGTCTTTGAATTGTAATGCCTAATTACAAAACTACCCAATAA
>CALHRJ010000012.1 GCA_938038395.1 uncultured Deinococcales bacterium
GTCGACCTTTGAAAACCTGCTGATGAATGGTTGATTTGTTGTAAACTTTATAGCTTTGTGGATGGTAAATTTAACGTTCTTGAGCTAACAATTCTGGAATATGTCAAAGAAATCTTTTTGTATGATAAGACTGTGGATGACTAATTTAGTGCACCGATTTAATGTACTGAAATTTATAAAGTGTGCGTGGACAAAGGTCGGCTATTTACATTTTTTGATGTGCCTATAACAGTTCCACAGCTCGAGCTCACTAAATTAGACATTATACCAATTCTGCTTAATTCATTCATTAATTCAGGACGCATTTGTACATAAATATCTAGCTGTGATGCGTAATAAACTAACGCACCTGACGCTTTAAGCTGGTTAATTTCTTAACGATATTTTCGGACTCGGCATTAGCTGGCTAGCGTAAAATTTTTCAAGATGAGGTTTCATTTCTGCTAGTGACAGCATATTAGGCGTGATGAGGGCTATTCCAACTGTCTTGAAGTAGCTATGGCAATCTGTTGAATGAAAGCATCAAAACCTTTGAACTTATTTACCCAACTACACTGATACAAATAAAGAGGCATAGAGCCGAGGCAAACCCATGTTTTGGGACTTGACCTCGCGCAATCGTGCTGAGACGTGTACAGTAGGGGTTGCAGTAACTAAATATTCTTATTGTTTTATAACAAATAAGGATATTTGATTGATTCAAACTGTTTCAAACATTGAAATTCAAACATTGAAATATCATGTTCCTACTCGTAATGACGTATTGATTCAATCACCTAGCAAAAATTTAAACAGGGAATAATGCTTTTAGGTTTCTTGAAGATCAAGTAGGTTTCTTCGAGTTGGCAAACATTCCCTTGATTGGTTAATATGTCTTTTGAATCACTAAATTTACATCCTTCACTTTTAGAAGTGATAGAAAAACAAGGCTATACAGAGCCTTCTCCTATCCAAGAACAAGCGATTCCTGCAGTGCTCAGTGGTAAAGATGTCATGGCTGCAGCGCAGACTGGTACAGGTAAGACTGATGCTTTTGGTCTGCCACTTGTGCAATTGCTTAGCAAAGGTCCAAAGGCAAAACGCATAGCGATTCGTTCGCTTGTGCTTACACCTACACGTGAACTAGCAGCGCAGGTGTGTGAAAGCATCAAGCCTTATGCTAGCGCAATGAACTTAAATTGTGATGTTGTTTTTGGTGGCGTTAAGATTAACCCACAAATACTGCGTTTGCGTCAGGGCAACGACATTCTAGTTGCTACGCCTGGGCGTTTGATTGATTTACATAATCAAAGAGCTGTGGATTTTTCTAAGATTGAGTGTCTTATCTTGGATGAAGCAGACCGTATGCTGGATATGGGTTTTATTCCTGACATTCGCAAAATAATTAAAGCTTTACCAGAACAGCGCCAAAACCTTATGTTCTCTGCTACTTTTTCTAAAGATATTCGTAGGCTTGCAGAAGGCATTTTAACTAAGCCTATTAATATTGATGTTAGCCCTAGAAACTCTACAGCAGCAACCGTGAAGCAGTGGGTGCATCCTGTTGATAAAGCTCGCAAAGCAGAATTACTGGCACATTTGATTTGGGATAAGGTTTGGGATCCTGTTCTTATATTCACAAGAACAAAGCACGGTGCCGATAGATTAGTAAAGCGGCTCGAGCGCGAAAAAATCCCTTCTATGGCAATTCATGGCAATAAAACGCAAGGTGCAAGAACAAGAGCTTTAAAGAGCTTTAAAGACGGTAAGATTCGTGCACTTGTAGCTACTGATATTGCAGCCAGAGGCATAGATATTGAACAACTACCACAAGTAGTGAACTATGAATTACCAAGCGTAGCTGAAGACTACGTTCACCGCATTGGTCGTACAGGTCGGGCAGGTATGGACGGGCAGGCTATATCTCTGGTTAGTTTAGATGAAAAGAAACAACTCAAAGAGATAGAACGTCTTATTAAAGCTGATCTTGAAAGTATTCCAGTTGATGGCTTTGAAACTACTGAAACTGCAGACTTTGTTGCAAAAAATAAAGAAGCTCAAAAAGAGCAACGCAAAAAGGCACAAGAGGGACGCAGGAAAAATCGTGAGAAACGAATGGGTGCCCCTAAAGCAAGTAGTTCTAAAGCAGGCGCTTCTAAAACAAGTGGTTCTAAAGGCAGTGCTAAAAAGTCTAGTTCTGACAATGCCACCTCCGATTCAACTACTAAAAAGAAGTTTAACAAACATCCGGCAGCTGATCACCAAGGTCTTAATACAGGAAAATCAAAACAAGCCTTTAAAAGCACGAAGAAGCGCCCAAAAAATACCCATAAATAACCCCTTTGAAGCTAAAAAGGAAAATGCCTGTGATGTGGGTCACAGGCATTTTGTAGGGTACCCTACGCTGTATTAAGCTGTAGGGCTTTAATAAAAGGTAAGACCTACTATAGCCCTTTTTGGTGTCATCAATATTATTGGGCTTGGTAACAAAACACTAATAAAAAAGACCAAGTGAATTTTGTTTCAGAAACGCTCCACTGCCATACTATGGCTGTTAGTTTGCGCTGTCCTGAACACACTTATTGCTGTATACTACTGACTTATAGCTCAATTTCTTAAATAATTTAGGAAGCATGTCAACTTACATATCTTGTTGTGGAATGAATATGGTCCATGACTTGACACTTCAAGCTAGCTATATTAATGAACGCATTCTGACGGGCTTATCGATAGAGAAAATTCTTTAGCAAACCATAAGCTATAAGTCAAAGGTTGATTCTGTTTGTTTCGAGGTAAAGCACTAAAAACTAGCAATGCCTCATCTCTGTTACTTATTAAGGATATTGTCGAACTTGCTATTGCTACTTGAATCAATTTTTCTTATTTTTTTATATCATCATGCATCTATTATTTTATTTAAACTCACACACCCTAAATTGGCAAAATACGATAAGATGTAGTGTAATTCATGCACTATACTATAAAGAAAATCATAATTTTAGTTACCAGTCTTTTCTGTGTCAGAGCACCTGTGCTAGAAATAGTATCAGAAGAAATAGTGTTAGCAAATGAAACGAACCTCACCTATGCAAAAGAAGCTTAATCAACTAGATGACTATTATAAAGAAGTAAAAGCTGTTATTTTAAGTAAGCAACACCCAATTACTGGCTTACTGCCTGCTAGTACTGCCATTAACCAACATGGTAACTATACCGATGCTTGGGTAAGAGATAATGTTTACAGCATCATGGCAGTTTGGGCACTTGGCTTGGCCTATCGAAAAATTGATGATACAGGTGGACGCACCTATGAACTAGAACAAAGTTCAGTGAAGCTTATGCGCGGTCTACTTCAAGCCATGATGCAACAAAGCGCAAAAGTTGAAACTTTTAAGCATACGCATAACCCACTAGATGCACTTCATGCAAAATACGACACTGCAACTGGTGAGGTAATTGTTGCCGATGATGCTTGGGGACACTTGCAGCTAGATGCTACCTCGTTATTTCTACTGATGCTCACGCAAATGACGGCATCTGGTCTAAGAATTGTTTTTAGCTTGGATGAGGTAAGTTTTATTCAGAACCTCGTTTACTATATTTCTCATAGTTATCGCATACCTGACTATGGTATTTGGGAACGTGGTAACAAAATAAACAAAGGTCAACCTGAAATCAATACCTCTTCAGTAGCTATGTCTAAAGCTGCACTGGAATCGCTTGTTGATTTTGACCTTTTTGGCTCGAGCAGCTCGAGCCGCGCCGTAGTCCAAGTATTGCCCGATGATATTGCTAGAGCTAGAACGGTACTAGAAGCCATGTTACCGCGTGAATCTCACTCTAAGGAAGTGGACGCTGCAGTTCTTAGTAGCATCAGCTTTCCTGCTTTTGCAATTGACGATAAAGACATAACTGAAAAAACTTATCAAAAAATAGTTAGTAGTTTAGAGGGTAAGTACGGTCTAAAACGCTTTTTGCGTGACGGTCATCAAACAGCACTAGAGGCGCATGAGCGTTTGTACTACGAAGCTGAAGAGTTACAAAAATTTGAAGATATAGAATCTGAATGGCCACTCTTTTATTGCTACTTGTATTTAGACGCGCTTTTTAAAGAAGATACTGACAAAGTAGCACATTACCGAGAAGCACTTGCTAGAGTTTGTGTGACACCTGAGGGTAGTGAGTATAAACTACTTCCTGAATTGTATATTGTGCCTGAGGCAGCGATTGAGCTCGAGCGCAAAATGCCTAAAAGTCAAGCACGGGTGCCAAATGAAAATATTCCACTTGTTTGGGCACAGAGCTTATACATTATGGGTCGTTTGTTAGATGATGAGTTGCTTGATAAAAGCGATATAGACCCACTACAAAGACACAAACAAGTCGCACTGAAATTCCCAATAATACAGATTTCACTTATTGCTGAAAATGATTTTGTAAAACAAGAATTAAGCGACCGAAGTGTGAGCAGCGAAACTGCTGAAGATGTCGGTATAGATGTTTACTCAGCTAGGACATTCTCAAAACTCTATAATCAACTTGGTCATAATGAAAAACTTAAACTGACAGGTCGCCCATTACAAAGTATTGGTAGCCTAACAAGCTCTCGCTTATACTATGTAAATAATAAAGCTGTAATTTGCTTACCTGTCTTCTTTGATTCAAGAGAGTTTTATCTTGGTTTGGACCCAGAATTTTTGGTTAATCGCTTACGTAGTGAACTTACCTATATCCACCGCAACTGGACACAAATAGGTCGTCCAACTGTTGTTTTATATATAAGTGAGACCTTACTGGGTTTAGGACGCAAAACACTCCTTAAGCTCATGAATGATTTGCGAGATGGCTATTGTTTTGATGTACCTGTAAAACTACGTCAACTTAAACAACTCATGTTAAGTAGTAGCTTTGAGCGCATCTTATTCAATGGTGACATCGAGGACTTAGATGAAAGCATCCATCAAAGATTGAGTTATCACCTTAAACCTACTGTTGCGAGTATTGCTAAACAAACTTCTGCAGATCGTGTTAAAGAAAGCAGTAAAGAAGCTTCTAAAGAACATAATAGTTTAAGTCCAGAAGAAGAACTTGCACTTGAGTTAGAAATAGACGTCAATAAATTGATTGAGCGTTTATCAAATTCTAGTAACCTCTATGAACAAGTGGAGATTCTAGAAGTATTAGCTTCACGTTTTTCGCATGATGGCAATAAACTAAATTTAGATGCGAGTATTCGTCTAGCTAATCAAGAGGTCACACTTAGACAACTTCTTGAAGAATGTTATTTTAAAGCCTCTCGTTTAAGGCTTTGGGCAGTTGTGCGCCACAGTGCAGGACTGCTTGACAAGACGGATTCTAACCTTGTAGAAGTTGTTGTGGATATTGTAAATCTACAAAAGCAGATTCTGGTTGGTAAGTCCTATAGTCAAGAGTCACTCATTAGTCAGCCACAAGGTTTTGATGAACTTCACCACAAAATTCACGCTTTTAGCCGTGATGATATTCGTGATGAAGTATTGACCCAAGAAGTTCTTATTTACTTAAGCTCTTTGATTAAGTCAGAACCTGAACTTTTTGAAGGCATGCTTACCCTTAGAGTCGGTTACTTTATATTACTGATTACAAACCATCTTTCTAATGAACAGTCAGTTAGTCAAGACGAAGCCTACGAACAACTCATGGCTTTAGCACCTTCCAAAGTGCAATCCTGTCTCCGAGATGTTATCGCAGGATTTGAAGAGATGTCCTCACTTGCCAAAACCAGTGAATACATTAGTAGTGAAAAAGGTGCTAAGACTATAGATTTTTCTAAAACAGTCAAGCCATCAACAACAGCAGCACAAGAACCTGAAGATGGTTGGCGGCAATGGCGCAGGCATATTGGCGCACTTAGTAAGCTTGATAAAGAGTTTCATCCTAAGCTTTGGCAGCTTATGCATCACTTTAAAGGTTTGATTATTGGTGACAAGCTTAAGCGTAGTAACCGTATAGATAGCAGTAGTACTTTGTCAGAAATGACTGCTGGCGAAGCAAATTTCGCGCTACTGATAGAGCATCTTTTTAACCGAATTCAAGCTCCAGAATATAGACAATTGAACATTGAGGCATTAGAAAGCTTGGCTAGTTTTTTAGCTACCGAAGAATTGCTGGTAAACGACTACTTAGTACTAGATGTGTTGATTGGTCACGCAGTGCGTTTGGCATTTGTTGATGAACATCCTGAACTTGAAGGGCACTATGAAGATCATAAGTCAGAAGCTTGGGAACAGTTCTACAGTTTGAAGCCTCAAGACAGCTCGAGCTACTTTATTAAATCCTTCGATTTCCTTCTGAGTGAAGGTGACCGTATTTCGCTTTAATATCTGTAGGTGATTTTATTAATGTCCCAGTTAAGTCCTAATACAAAAACCAAGATAGTATACCATAGGCTTGTTTGCCCAGCGGGCGGCAACACTAAAGAATTCTAACTAGAAATAGTTTGGATAATCATCTATAATACAGATAAGTAGATGAAATATCAATTACTTGGTACACCAAAGCGTTTTGCTGATACTCCTGATTGTTCTAGTCGTGGTCTAAGTACTGAGTCAAATAAGCCTAAATTTAGCCCTTTAGATAATGCAGTTGGGATAAGTCCTATAGAGATGCCAGTTAAAGACTGGGACGCTCTTACGATAACTGTGCCTATTGCTATTTCTATTTATTTAGCCTGTCATGAAGAACCAATTGATCGAGAGGCTTTAGCTGAGCTGTTTTTTAAAAAAGTAGATGCAACTAAAGTACGTGGGAATCTTAGAAGTAACCTTAATAAGCTGAGAACTGATGCAAGATATAACTGGGCTTCAACCTTTCTAAGTTCTAAGGCTAAACGGTTAACCTTCACGATTGATTGCGATGTACGTGAATTTCAAAAGGCTTTCAATGAAAAACGCTATCAAAGCGCTGTTTCTATCTATCAAGGTGAGTTTTTACACGGGTTTAAAGGGCTTTTTACAGCACCTGTATTTAATGATTGGGTTGAAGAGCAGCGTAGGGATTTAAAAAATAAAAATTACATTGCTACACGTGAGTTAGCACGTAGCTGGGCAGAAGAAGGTCATGGTAGCGACGCTATTGATTTGATCTGTGCCTTTGCACAAAAAGATTCTTTGTCAGATCATGCAACTGAACTGTGTCAACAGATGTTGAAAATTGCCTTAAACACAGGTGAGGTTGCAAAGGGCTTGGATTGTTACCGAGACTATAAAACAGCCCTAAAGGTCGAAGCTGAAAAGTTGGAATTGGGCAAGGTAGAGCCAGTAGAGGAGCTCGAGCTGCTCGCACAAAAACTAAAAGACCTCAACGCAGCCAATCTAAACGCTATAACTAGAGCTAAAGGAATCCAGGTTGCAAGACCTATACCTATAACGCCTGTAGCTAAAAGCTACATTCCGCCGCAAGCTACTAAATTTATAGGTAGAGATAACGAAATCAATCAGCTATTGCAACAACTTTTAGATTTCAACACACGTATGATTAGCCTGATTGGCTATGGTGGTACTGGTAAAACTCGTTTAGCTATCCAACTTACTACAACGCTGCAAGACTACTATGCTGATGGTGTTTTTGTCGTAGAACTGGTAGCTGTTCAATCTATCGATAATATTCCTGCAACTATTAATACAGTTCTTGGTATAGAGACAGAGTTTGGCGAAACTCCTAAAGATGCACTCTACAGAGTATTAGAAGATAAACAACTACTAATCGTTTTGGATAACTTTGAGCATTTGCTTGAAGGACGTGAGCTATTGGATAGCCTCTTAGGAAAGAATAAAAATTTAGATATTATAGTTACGTCAAGAGAAGCACTGAATATATCGTGGGAATATCGTTATGACATTCAGGGACTGAACTATCCACGTATAAAAAATCCAAACCTTGTGTACCCTGAAAATCTTGTAGCAACTAGAGAAGTACCAAAAAACATTTTAGAAAATGAAGCGCTTCCAGAAACTGTGGAAGCTATAGCAAACTTTGAAGACAATGATGCTGTCAAGTTATTTTTAAGGTCCGCTAAAACTAGAGTGAAAGACTTCAGTTTGACTGGTAACAAAGCTGCTATACAGCAAATCTGTAGCTTTGTAGAAGGTTTGCCCTTAGGTATAGAACTTGCAGCAAGCTGGGTGACATCGCTTAGCTGTGAAAAGATTGCAGATACGCTACAAAAAGACGTTGCAGATATTAAGACACGACTACAAGATGTACCTGATAGACACAAAAGTTTAGATGTAGTTTTTGAACATTCTTGGTCCTTATTAACTAAACGAGAAAAAGATGTTTTAGCCAAAACGGCAATTTTTCAAGGTGGCTTTGAGAATGGTGCAGCGGAAGCAATCATAGGAACTTCGCTAGCAGAACTTGCGACTTTATGCGATAAGTCCTTACTTCGTGCAAATGATAATGGACGTTATAGCTTACACGAAGTCATTCGTCAAAACACAGTTGGGAAACTTAGTGAGTCTCCTGAACTTCATAGTGCAACTAAAGCGAAACATCAAAAATACTATATGGACTTTATTGATGGATGTGATTATGTTGACTTGTCTGATAATCTAGCAAATATTGAAGCAGCTTGGTTTGCAAGTATTGATACCTACGGACCCGATTCGGAAATCTTGCGAGTTGGAGAATTTTTTAACAAAGTCTATATTTCTCAAACTTTGACGAACAGAGCATTATGGCTGCTAGAAACTTCCTTGGAGAAAGTACAATCACTAGACAAAGATTATAATGTCAAGCTATTGGAAGCGAATTTACTTCGAGGGAAAGCCCATTGCCTTGATGATCTTGGTTTCTCTGAAGAAGCTTTAAAATATCAAAAAGAAGTGTATAAACGTGCTAAAGAACTCAATGAACCAACACTACTTGTTAATGCTAATTATCAGTTAGCTATTTACTATGAGTCTTTAGGACGGTTAGAAAAAGCCAGTAATTTACTGAAAACAGCCTTAGATACCGCAGAACAATATCATTTGCATGACTTAATTGGACTTGTTCTAGATCTGTTAGCAAGAGTTCAAAATAAAAATGGAGATAGTATTAATGCTGAGGTCAACTATAAAAAAGCTATAGCCCTTAGCGAAGAATTAGACGATAAAAATAATAAGGTGCTTAGACTAAATAACTATTCCACATTATTGTTTAATGCTGGTAGATATCAGGAAGCAAAAGAACTCATTCTTGAAACGCTAAAATTTAGTGAAGCTAATGGCATAAAACGTAGCAAACACTTATTACTTAAAAAATTAGCCCAAATCTATTTAATTGAAGAAAACCATGAACTTGCTTGGAATACTGCTGTGCAAGCTCAATTAGTTTGTAACGAGCAAGGAGCTAAAAAGGTTGCTCCCCAAATCATCAATGTTTTTGCAGATATATCATTAGCAGCAGGAAATATTGCAAAAGCAAAAGAGGGTTATCTAGAAGCATTAAAACTAGCAATACCTATTGCAAGTTACGATGCCAAGTATGCTGCTTTGATTGGATTAGCAAAGATTCATAGTTTAAACAATGAACAAACTGTAGCAGTTACTTTACTGAATAGTTTAATGCGGCAAGCAAATCTACGCCCGTCTTTGAAATCAACTACTATTGAAGTGTTAGAAGAATTAAAAAATGCCTTAAGTAAAGTAAGCTACTTTAAGGCATTTCAAGAAGGTACTACTGAGTTTTTAGAACAATATTGTCTACAGTCATTTACTGACTTTTGAGGCTAGCCGCCACCAAAACCGTTCTCCTCACCACTATCATAAGCAAGAATATTACTGTTTACAGTAAAATCTGCATTGATCGCCATGTTGCGAATTTCAGTAAAGGTATCTGAATTTACGAAAGTAGCAGCATCAGCAACATCTTTACAGCGTATGATTAACATATATCTTGGTGAACCAAAGGCTAAGTCTCTGTAGAGGTGTGTACCTTCGATACTACCTTTATGTGTCTTATTCCATTTGTTTACTTCTTCAATAATACAGGCATAGATTTCTTTGACCAAAAGCTCACTCGGCTCGCTATAGTAATCTAGTGTCATGCAAACTATTGGTTTGTCTTTAAGGACGATGGGCGGCTTAGGTTTTTTGTCTTGACTCATGACTGACTCCTTAAAACTTAAAGCATAGGTACTTCTTATCAAAAAGCGCTAATTTTGTAGGGTCACGTATAGGCGTACGCAAAACTTTGACTACAGGGTGTAGTTAAGTTATTTGGTACTAGTTAAGGATAAACAATGAAAATGTGAATAGTACTAGTGCTTTAACAAGTAAAAACGTAAGGGTTTAGAGGTTCAACATATTGCGAAAGTCTGTACCCTTAAGCTTGTTACAGTTTAGCCTGCAAAATACACCCTCGTATTATCGGTTGTTGTTGTATTAGGCTCATTGACTATTTTTTCAAATAGCTACTACAAGCTTAATCTTGACATAATTGCCATCAATACAACGTCAATAGTTGCAATAGGGTGCGTCCTATCAAAGGTTGAAAAAAAATGAACACAAGTAGAAGTTTTTCGTTTTTTGAAAAACTTCCAAAGTGCGTCCCTATGAAATGTAATAACTTGTTAGCCAACCGAACTATACATTCAACCTTCAGCGGGACGCACCCGTTGCAATACTAAAAAAAGTACCTACTAAGTAGGGATGAGGCTATCGAGATGTCAATTTTGATTAGGGATTAGATAGACCTGCCCACTTTGGTCAGCCGCAGCAATATAGCTCTGGCTATTATTTCGTCCATCAAGTGTTATTGCTAGTAGATTACTTGTCAATAAGTTATCTAGGCTATAACTCCATGTAGATGTACATGGTTCTGCTACAGCACAGCTAAATGCTTCTAGGGTTTTTTGATCGTATTGCGGTGCTATAAAGTTTGTCGTACCATTTTCATTTTGTTGCAAAACCCCTAAGTCTAAGTTTCTTGAACCAATTCTATGGTTGCTAACACCAACAGTTTCTGAGCTTAGTTGAAACTCACCATTCACCAAACTGTAGCGTTGGAGTGGTCCACCAATGTGTGGGGTCTTGATAGCGTAAGCCTCACCGTTACTACTATCAAACAGGTTGAGCCAACGGTTTCCTAAACCGATTACACCTGCTTCACCTACTTGAACGAGGTTCTTGTCCTGTACATCCTGTAATTCTAGGGCGATAACACCTGCACCTGTTTGCCGTGAAGAACGTGTCCCTAAAAGTAGTATTCTATCTTCGGTTAGAAAAGGCGTAACCCGTAACTGTTCAAACACAAAAGGCTCAGGCAGCGTAAAGCTTGCTTTGATACTAAAGGTTTCACCATCTACTACAGTGACACTTTCAGCTTCGGTTCTATCACCAAGAACACCATGACCATAGCGCTCACTTGGATTGCTTAAAACAATGATATCCTGAGAGCCATCATTATCAACATCTGCTTGTGTTAACTGGGCATCTCTAAGGGCATCTACTGCAACACGTTCTAGTAGATTTCCTTGAGTATCTATCAAAAGTAAATTCCCCTCAGGATCCACTGCTACTATAGTTTCAGTTGCTAAACAAACTGGTCTACTTAAAGCTCCAACCTCTGGACCGTCCCAAGCTGTTAACAAGCTACTTAAGTTACCTTGAGCATTTACACCGATTACATCATCATGACAGCTTGTTAAGAAGTTACCCTGCCAACCTTCTTCTAAAATTTGACTATTGCCTGAATTTATATCGATTTGAGTAATAGTGCCCGTTTTACTCAATGCATACAGTTTTGAATCTTTTATTTCTAACCACTGAACAGCATCTTCAAGTTGCCATATCTTAATGTTAGCTTCTTGTTCGGCATCTTGGGCAAAGCTACAAGCAGTTAACGTTAATAGTAGTAGAAAGCATAAAAATAGTGTGCTCGTTTTTTTCATAGCATATTGTCCTTATTTGTCATTTAATAGCTTGAGCTGTTTAGCAAGTTGTTGCGCAGCATCTTTACTAATACGTTTTATGGCTTGTAACCAAGCTTCGGTTGCTGGGTAATCATAGCCTACACAAAAGAGTTGTGGATTTAGTGTAGATTGATAGTTATCTAAAATTGGGAAACCTTTTGGGTCTGTTTCGATAAAGTTCTTAAAACTATTAAAGTGACCGCCGTAGCCTGTAGCAAGTACAATGCTATCAACCGCGAGACTACGGATGTTGCCATTTGCTAAGCGTTTGGGTTTGTCGTGCTTGTTGAATTCAAAGGTGACAGTCTTGCCATTGATTGAGCGAATACTTTTGTAGACACTAATTTTGCCTTGTTTGACTAAGGGTATAAAGTCTTCGGTAATAACGGGGTAGGCTTCTAGGGCTGATTTTTTAGTAGGTAGAGGTAGTCCTAGTTCTGGGTAGCCTTTGCGGGTGAAAGCTAGGTATTTGTTGGAGATAGATTGAGGGAGATGTTTGAGGAGGATTGAGGTAAGGCTCGAGCCCAACACTGACCTCGGATAAGGTAACACTAAGAGTCCGTCCCTCACCAAAACACTAACATCCCGACCAGCCTCAGCAAGCTGACTAGCAATCTCAGCACCACTATTACCAGCGCCAACCACCAAAGCACTACGTCCCGCAACATCAGCAGGACGACGATAATCTTTTGAATGTAACTGCTGTCCTGAAAAGTTATCTAAGTGAGGTTTTAGTTCCTCAGGATACTTAGGGCTATTCCAAATACCTGTTGTAACAACAACAATTTGAGCTGTATGTGTTTGCGTACTGCCTGTTTGCGTATTGCCTGTTTGATTATTGTGGGAGATACTTTCCAAATGCCAACTCTTTTGCGCTTCATCAAAGCTAAGCCCAGTAATTTCACAATATTCTATTGGAAAGTCAAAATGTTTAGCGTAGCTATCCAAATAAGCTTTCATTTGTGGACCAGAAGGAAAAGGCAGATAATCG
>CALHRJ010000013.1 GCA_938038395.1 uncultured Deinococcales bacterium
GCTAAGTATGTAGCAAGCGCAGCACTAAGCGTGTCACCTGAACCATGTGTATTTTTGGTATCTATCGGAGTACCATAAAGCCAAAGTTCTGCATCTTGTGTTTTTAGAAAATCCGCAGCTTTCTTTTCTTCAAGATAGCCACCCTTTATCAGTACTGCTTGACTACCATAGCGCAACAACTCTTTTGCAGCTTTCTCAACGTCTGCACAGCTTTGAATTACTGTATTAGTCAAAAGACTAGCCTCACGAATATTAGGCGTGATGACAGTAGCCTGACTAAACAACTGTTCTTTATAAAGATTGATAGCGGTATCATCTACGATTTGTTCTGCTTTGCTGTTAACTATAACTGGGTCAATAATTTTAATGCAGTTAAGAGGCGCTATGCTTTGGGCTGTTGCTTCTATAAGCTCTGCTTTAGCAAGAAAGCCTGTTTTTAAAGCGTCAACCCCAATATCATTTGCCACTACCTTGATTTGTTGTTGTAAAAAGTCTGGCTCGAGTATACTTACACCGTGAACACCTAAAGTGTTTTGAGCCGTAATCATGCTTAAGGCAGACATACCAAAAGCACCAAGTGCCTCAAAGGTTTTTAAATCTGCCTGTATGCCAGCAGCACCTCCACTGTCGGAACCGCCTATTGTTAGGAGTCTGGGTTCGTGATTAGGTTCGTGATGATGTTTTGGCATTTTTTTGGTTTATAAGAGCTAAAGTGAGTTTAGATTTTTTACAAATCTATAAGGTTGGAACAATAACAGGATGACCATCATTACTGAGTATCTGTGCCTCAGTTTCAAAGTAGCTCTTGATATTCTCTTTGGTTAATACGTCTTTTGGTGTACCAATCGTTGCAACTTTGCCTTCATGCAATAACAAAATCCTATCACACAATTGTGCTGCCATATTTAAGTCATGAATAACAACCAATATCCCAAGTTCAGAACTGAGTTTCTCTTTTAAAAAGCGTAAGCTTTGCAGTTGATGTTTGATGTCTAAGTGATTGGTAGGTTCATCTAAAAGTAAATAGGTTGCTTCTTGTACAAGGGCTCTGGCTATCAATAAGCGTTGCCGTTCACCGCCAGAAAGTTCCGCTGCCATGCGCTCACGCATCTCCCAAATACCAGTTTGCTGCATTGCGTCTTCCACAAGTTGTATATCTTCAATAGTTTCCTGCTGCCACAAACCCAAGTGAGGGGTACGCCCCATCATTACCAATTCAAAAACACTAAAAGCCTCAGGCATGACGTAACTTTGAGGTAAAACAGCAATTTTTTTTGCTAAGTCTTTGCGACTTAGTTTTTTAATATCTATATTATTTAGTAGGACTGAACCCTTTGACGGGCTCAGGATTTTACTAAGTAGTTTGATGATTGTAGATTTACCCGCACCATTTGGACCAATGACACCAAGAATTTCATTTGTTGAAAGCTCGAAACTAATATCGAAAAGAATATTTTTGTCTTGATAATCAAAGCTGACTGAACTTAAGGCAAGGCTCATTTTAGAATGACCTGCGCTTTAATAGATATAAGAAAAATGGGCCACCAACCAGTGCCGTAATTACTCCAACAGGAATTTCAGAAGGGGAGATAAGCGTGCGGGCTATTAGGTCAGCCAGAATCATAAAAGCCGCTCCCCAGATAAGCCCCAGTGGTAACAATTTACGATAGTCACCACCAAAGGCTAAGCGAACAGCGTGGGGAATCATCAAACCTACAAATCCTATAATGCCCGATACACTCACAGCAGCAGCAGTAGCAAGACTTGCGATAGTTAATAAAATAAACTTGAGTCTTTCAACAGGTATGCCAAGCTGCATGGCTTGTTCATCGCCAAGTTGTAAGAGGTTGAGTGCTTTTGAAAGTATAAATAAAAGAATGAAGGTGATAAGCACAAGTGGAAACAGAATCGTGAGCTTGGCCCAAGTTGCTAGCGAAAAGCTGCCTAACATCCAAGCAAGTACTTCATTTGTTTGTTCTCGGGCCATCAGCATCATAAAAGAGGTAAGGGCTGTTAGACTACTACCCACGACTACGCCAGATAGGATCAATGCCACAATGTGAAGGCGTGTACCTTGCCTTGCTAGAAAGACAACAGTGAGGACACTTAAAAGTGCACCCACAAAAGCTGCCATGGGTACACCTATTTGAGCAAGTAATGTGCTACTACCACCATATATAAGGACTACAGTGGCCGCAAAACCTGCACCACTAGCAGAACCAAGTAAATAGGGGTCGGCAAGAGGATTACGGAAAATACCTTGATAGGCAAGACCAGATAACGACAGCGCAGCTCCGACTAAGCCAGCAAGTAGGACTCTTGGTAAACGGATTTTCCAAATGATGGTGTCTGTGGTACTTGAAAGATTTCCTGTGATGCCATGCCAAATAGCAGTTGTAGTGTCTAGTGGATTTATTTTTACAGATCCAATGCCTGTAGCTATTAAAATGACTAAAACTAATGCGCCTATAGAACAAACCAGTGGTAGAAATGGAATAGAAATCGTCTTTACAGACACAGGTAGATTTTTAGAAGGAATGAAATTTTTTGAGACATCTTTGATCATAATGCCTTGTCCTCGCAAGGTTGCAGTCACAAATACTATTTGTAGTGCAGTTTTATTTCAATAACTGGTACTCGGACTTTAACCGTTGCGGGACAGTGTCGGACTTTCACCAACTTCCCCAGT
>CALHRJ010000014.1 GCA_938038395.1 uncultured Deinococcales bacterium
TAATACCGAAATGAATCAAGAATGTCGTAATGCCAAAAATAAGCATAGGTTGGAAAGTGCTCATCTTTCGGTTCTTTTGAAGATACAAGCGACAACATGACTATGACATTTATCTTTCAGTTTAGTATAAGAAAGAAAAAAGTATCCAAGATGGCTTGAATTAAATTACTGAAGTGGTTTGAATCAAATCAATACCTTTGGATGTTTATTTAATTCCGATAGCCTTAAGCTTTCAACTTAGGATTCTAAACTTATGACAAACAATACAGCAGACTCAAAAAAGAATATTCTATTCATCATGTGTGACCAATTGCGTTACGATTATTTATCCTGTTATGGTCACCCAACAATAGATACACCGAATATAGACCGTTTAGCAAGCATGGGTATGCGCTTTGAACATGCCTACGTACAAGCACCACAATGTGGACCCTCGCGAGCATGTATTTACACAGGACGCTACATGACATCACACGGTTCAAACTGGAACCGTATACCTTTAGCACCAAACGAAAAAACTATTGGCGACTATCTAAAACCTCTAGGGTACCGCACTGCTGTCGTAGGTAAAACACATATGAAGCCTGACTTAGAAAGTTATGCACGCTTAAATATTGATGCTAAAGACCCAAATTTAGAACTTGCAGTTCATGCGGGTTTTGAGCCTTTTGAACGAGATGATGGTCTCAATCCAGATCCAATCGTTCAAGCAAACTTAGGGTATAACCAGCATCTAAGAAGCAAAGGTTATGCATCCCAAAACCCGTGGCAAGAAAACGCAAACAATGCGGTGGATGAAGCTGGCAAGATCAAGAATGGCTGGTTAATGGAAAATAGTCATTTACCTGCCAATGTCAAAGAAGAAGATTCCGAAACAGCCTATATGACAAAACGTGGTATGGAATTTATAGATGAAGCCAGTAAGGACGAAGCTCCTTGGTGTTTACATCTTAGTTATATAAAACCACACTGGCCTTATATTGCCCCCGCACCCTATCATGCAATGTATAGCAAAGAGGATGTGATTCCTGTCCAGCGCAGTGAAACTGAAAAGGATTCGGCTCATCCTGTTTTTGCCCACTTTATGGCAAAAGCTGATAGTCAAACGATGGCTAGGAAGGAAGCTCGAGCTAAGGCAATCCCTGCCTACATGGGTCTAATCAAACAAATCGACGATCATATTGGCAACTTACTAAGTTATCTTGAAGAAAAAGACTTACTTTCAAACACAATGATTGTTTTCACCAGTGATCATGGTGATTATTTAGGCGATCACTTTTTGATAGAAAAGCTACTCTTTCACGATGTTTCTGTGAGGGTACCGTTGATTATTTATGATCCAAGTAAGGATGCTGACGAGGCTCGAGCCACGACTTGTAGCGACCTAATCGAATCCATTGATCTACTCCCCACATTCTTAGACTTTGCAGGTGGCGACCTAAAAGCCCAAGACCACCGTCTAGAAGGTAAGTCTCTTCTCCCCCATTTACGAGCCGAAAAAATAGAAACTTGGCGTGACAGCGCTATTGCAGAGATTGATTTCCATACACCCGAATTAGCAAAACAATATAACTTGCCTGATACCGAATGTCGTGCTTACATGATTTTCAATGGTCGCTATAAATACATACTCTTTGACCACTTCAGACCACAGCTATTTGATTTAGAAAATGATTCAACTGAAATCAATGACTTAGGTGAATCTCCTAACCATGCAGAAATCCGAGCAGAACTTCACGAAAAGCTGTTTACATGGCTTAGACGTAGAAAAACACGTACAACTGTAGATAACGAATGGTTTTATACGAAAAAGGGTCCAAAGTTTGAACGTCAAATAGGTATGTATATTGGCTACTATGATGAAAAGGATTTGGAACGAAACTAAATTTAAAAGTGCAAACTACTATGCATGTTTTGAGTCCCCTGTGGATAAAACGTAGTCTGCATAAGAATTTTATTTAATTATCTGTTGAGAAACCATCCATTTTTGATGGACAGACCCTGCGGCAAACCGTGGGGTAAAATCGAGGGTATCAACAAGAAAATCTCGGCTGGCAATCCATTATGGGCATTGCATTTGTTCCGAGGCAAACCTTGGGGAACCTCTCATACCTGTTCATTATTCAATACCATTCCCTTTCCAACTTACACTATAGGAAAGCACTAAATAGTTCTCAGAATACGAATAAGAACTGCTTCATACCAAATCGTCCATAATGCTCAACGGTCGTACATGGCTATTAAAGCCTTGGCTAAGATTATTTTTTTATGGCCAAGTATATCAAGAACTCACAGGGGCAAAGGCATGAAAAGCACTTTTTTTAAACTTTTATTTTTCTTAATAGCATTAGCTTTATTTACTGCTGCAATAGCTCAAAATACTGAGCAAACACAAACTATTGGTGTCGTACAAACTGAGGATTCTGCTTTAGATAATGCGCTAGAAGAAAGTACAACTGAACTAACACCACAAACTACAGAACAAGGCATTGAACAAGCTATAGAAGAAGTTACAGATGAAGTTCCAGTTACAAATCCTGTCAATACTCCTGTTATGGCTCCTTCACAAAACACAACACAAGCACCAACTGAAACCAGCTGGTGGAAACCCACACCAAACACTACTTGGCAATGGCAAATCAGCAGTCCATATGACGATGGCGAAATTGAAACTGCACTTGATGTGCAAATGTACGATGTAGATTTATTCGACACACCTCAAGAACAAATTGATTTTCTTAAAGCCAAGGGCATAAAAGTTGTTTGTTACTTTAGTGCAGGCACGTGGGAGGATTGGCGAGAGGATATCGTGCAGCTCGAGCGCCGATTTGCAGGTGACCCAAAGTTAGAACAGGTAAAAGGCAACAGAATGCCATGGCCAGGTGAATGGTGGCTCAATACACGTCACCCCATCGTGCGTGCTTTAATGGCTTCTCGCTTGGACTACGCTGTTAGTAGAGGTTGTGATGGTGTTGAACCAGATAATGTAGATGCTTGGACCAATGATCTTAGTGCCTTTCCAAACGCTACTGAAGCAGCACATTCTTGGGCATATAATATACCGGAGTGGCCTTGCGAAGACCCACCTTTCTTAGATGAAATCGAAACTAAAGGTAC
>CALHRJ010000015.1 GCA_938038395.1 uncultured Deinococcales bacterium
ATCCCAAGAGTCAGGTGCGAAGCCTAAACCAAAAGATTCTATACTCTTCTCAGTCAAACCACGCCCCAATAGATATTCTTTGGCAGGGCCATTGATATTTTGCACAAAATAACTTTGGGTAAGGGTATTTACATCGAACAAATCACGCTTTTTATGGTCACGCTGCGTCATAGGTTTAACTTCTACACCAGCACGACGACCTAAGACCATCAGGGCTTCATTGAAGTCCATCCCTTGGGTCTGAATGAGGAAATCAAAAATATCGCCTTTAGCGCTGCACCCAAAGCAGTAGTAAAAACCTTTATCGGCAAGTACATGAAAAGAAGGTGTTTTTTCACCATGAAATGGACAAAGACCTTTAAAGCGACCTCTACCAGCAGGTTTAAGGGCAACGGACTCACCAACAATTTCGGCTATGTCTAATCGGCTACGGATTTCTTCTTTTGCTTCCATGTCACCCTCCTAGGTTTTTTAAAATCAGTTTATTCAAAATCAGTCTATCAAGTGTACCAAAAAGTTTTGCTAAGACGGCTAACAAAAGTTACCCCAAACGAATGTATGGAAAATCTATATTTGTTGTCTAAAGCATTTCATGAGTATACTAGCAGTCATCATGACCAACATATATCAACAAATTGAGCAAGAAGTTCAGACACGAAAGTCTCTCCTCTTAGACCTTAGCCACCGTATTCATGCACATCCAGAATTGCGCTTTGAAGAACATCAAGCAGCAGAGTGGCTTTGTGAAACATTAACTGAGCAGGGTTTTGAGGTACAAAAAGGCTTTGGTACTTTGGAGACTGCCTTTAAAGCTAGCTATGGTCCGTATAAAGCTGGCAAACCAACTGTAGCAATGCTCTGTGAATACGATGCACTTGAGGGTTTAGGTCATGCCTGTGGACATAATGTCATTGCCACTATGGGCTTAGGTGCAGGTCTTGCTTTAGCACCTTTGATGTCTGAACTAGACGGGAACCTTGTGGTCATCGGTACACCTGGCGAAGAAGGCGGTGGTGGTAAAGCTATTCTGATTGAAGATGGTGCTTTTAAAGACGTTGATGCGGCACTAATGATTCACCCCATGAACGAAAACAGAAGTTCTTGTTCTCTATTGGCTAGAGTAGCTTGGGAAGTTAAGTATTCAGGAGTTCCTGCCCACGCTGCGGCTTCGCCTCACCTTGGAGTGAATGCACTGGACGCAGTTAGATTATCATTTAATGGCATGGACGCACTGCGCCAACAAGTCACCTCTGATGTGCGTATGCACGCTGTGATTAATCATGGTGGCGATGTTGCCAACATCATTCCACATGAGGCGTCACTCAAGGTTTACATACGAGCAGCAACAAGAGAATATCTGTATGAAAGTGTTGTTCCACGTATGCGTGCAGTTTACGAAGGTGCTGCCATCATGACGGGTACGACCGTCGAATTTGTAGAAATTGCCAAGCCTTATGAAGATATGATTATTAATCAGCCGTTGGCTAGTAGCTTTGCAAAACATGCTGAACGTTTGGGTCGTAAACTAGCGGACGACGAAGAGCCCGTAGGGTTTGGCTCGAGCGACATTGGCAATGTCTCGCACATCGTCCCAAGCTTACAAGGTCTTCTACAAATAGATGCTGTAGCGCTACCACACACACATGAATTTGAAGCTGCTGCCAAAAGCCCACAAGGCGATAAAGCAGTACTAGATGGTGCAACAATACTTGCTTCTGTTGCTGCAGATGTTTTTAACAATCCATCTCTTTTAAAGAGTTAAACCTGGGACTGTTGTCTACATAAAAGTGACGATACAGTTTCTCGTGACAACTTCATGATATTCTAGAAGCATAAATGGCTTACACAACTTATAAGATGAGTATCTACTCTTACTTTAAAGCTCTAAATGTGTAAATAATCTATAGATACATTATCGCAACAAAGGAGTATCCAGCTACTTCTCCCCTACTAATGTTGTGATCTTAAGGTGGTGACGCATGGCACTAAGTGATATTGAACTTCGAATTTTAGGTAGCCTTCTTGAAAAAGAACGGACAACACCTGAGTCCTATCCGCTAACAACCAATCAATTGGTATCTGCTTGTAATCAGAAGACAAACCGTGACCCTGTTACGAGTTTTACTGTATTAGAAATTGAAGAATGCTTGCGAAATTTATCTGATAAGGGTTTAACCTCTACAGATAGAGGTGCAAGTGAACGCGCTTTCAAACACACGCACCGTTTAGGGTATAGCTTTGTAATTAGTGCTAAGGCTTTTGCTATTCTTGCAGTCTTGATGCTTCGAGGTAGTCAGACTCCAGGTGAGTTAAGGTTACGTACTGAACGCTATATTGAATTTGATGATTTAAATGAAGTTGAAGATACGCTTATTAAAATGTCAGAACATCAGCCGCAGCTAGTGAAGAAGCTCGAGCGTGGACCTGGCCAAAGCCAAGACCGTTGGAAGCAACTTTTAGGTGGCGACGAAGAACGACAAAGACCCAGAGCAAGGGTTGCTAAAGCTGTTACAAATGATGTTGACACTTTGAGAGCAGAAGTTGAAGAGCTTAAAGCAAAATTAGAATATTTATATGAGCACTTCAATGTTTCTTTTCAATCTGAGCGTCCTGAAGAAGAAGAGTTTGAAAAGGTTGAGAATACATAACCTGTAGCATGGGCTATGCCCATAAACAAACCAAC
>CALHRJ010000016.1 GCA_938038395.1 uncultured Deinococcales bacterium
CCCAGAAGTAGGCAAAGCACATCAAGCAAAATATATGCAGTGGATAGGATCACTTGGCGACGCAGCAGTTAGTCCAATGAATCCATTTAAAAGTACAAATACCATCAGTACAGATGGCACAGTTACTAAAGGCAGTTCAATAGGCATGTCTGGCTACACTATCATTCAAGCTGAATCTATGGAGGCTGCTTTAGAGATTGCAAAAGCTTGTCCTTTCCTTGAAGTTGATGGCACGCTAGAAGTATCTGAACTCATGCAAATGGGTTAGGGAGTAATTGTTCGAAGCAGAATTATAGATGAGTAGGGGGGAGGCTCGAGCCTCCCTCTTACCCCTCACTGAATCAATAATCAACTAAGCACAAATGAAAAAAAGACTACTATTCTATGGCACGTACACCAACAACCTCTGACCCATTTAGCGCAATTGCAGAACCAAAACGACGTGAGCTCATTGAAGCTATGGTTGGTAAAGAATTGACCGTTAGTGAGCTTGTCGATATAACGGGGTGGAATCAACCAATGGTTTCCAAACACCTCAATGTGCTTAAACAAGTCGAACTTGTTTCCGAAAGAAAAGACGGACGATTTCGTGTTTACAGCGTGAATGCGGAACCGCTAAAACCTATTCAGGATTGGGTGATTCAGTTTGAACATCTTTGGACAAATAGGATGGAAAATTTAGAAGGCTATTTGGAAAAGCTTCAAAGCACTGAGGTTATAGACTGAGGTTATAGACAATGAGTAATGACGCTACTGTAAAGCCATCGATACTAAGTAGAGAATTTAATGCACCTAAAAAACTTGTTTTTGAAACATGGACGCAGCCTGAGCATTTGCAACACTGGATGTTTCCACAAAAAGGATTTACTTGTGAGTATGTGCGTGCAGATATACGAGTAGGCGGAAGCGCTCACCACAAGATGATATCGCCCGATGGTCGTGAGATGTGGCAACTTACTACCTATGAAGAAATCAATCCTTATGACAGCTTAGTGTTTAGACAATACAATTCAAATGAAGCAGGGGAAATTTTAGCGATGCCCCATATGCCGAATTGGCCTCAAGAACTTATGACTACTGTAAAGCTTGAAGAGGTTGATGGCAAAACACATTTAGAATTGATTTGGCAACCAATAAATCCAAGTAGTAAAGAAGTCGAAGCCTTTGAATCATCCCGTTCTCAACATAGTAATGGTTGGGGTAGTGGTTTTAAACAGCTTGCTGCATATCTCAAAACCTTGTAAGTTGTTGAAATCTTATGAAGTGCCTTGGTTTCTTGTTTTTACTATTGTCTTTTCTACTAACTGGCTGTCTAAGCTATCCAGCTCGAGTAGTTGAAAATCAAACTGATCCTCCAAAACTTATGGCTTTTCAATGGAAAGTAAGTTGGCGAGAAGCTAAACATGCACAAGCTGAATTTCCATTTCTAGGTGGTGTACTTTTTGATGCTCAATATGCGAATGCTCGTTATCTAGATAAATGGGTTGCAATATACGAATACCAACCAGATAAACTTTGGGCAACAATTCAGTTCTATGGAGAACCTGCCTACATCATGCTTGGGGTTGATGAAGCAAATACAAATCATCACACAGACTATTTTTCACCAAAAGAATTTGCAGCACAGATAAATCTGGCTGCAAAGGAAATACGTGAGTTAGGCTATGACCATATACCTTTGGTGAGTGCAGGTTTAGCCCCTATAGAGGGTGATTTTGACTGGGCCTATTGGCATGAAGTTGAAGAATATATTGATTCCGATTTGTTGAGTGCTGTTACCTTTAATGCAAATAAAACATCTATAGATAAGATTGAAACATTCATAAGCTACTTTGATAAACAAGCAAAACAGGTTGTTTTTCAGCCTGCTCCTTTCAATGATTGGATTCACCGAGAGACCAGTGGAAGCGAGCGCTTAGAAACTTTTTTTCAACTTTCACAACGTCCTGAAGTTTTGAGTGTTAATATCTGGACTTTAGTAGAAAAGGACCAGCCTGAAAGTAAAGGTTTTATAAGTGAGGTTGGCGACGTGTTGCATGTTGGTAATGCTTTTAATAGCTATATAGAAGCAAAAGAGTAAAAAACTGCTACTACAACTGTATATAAAGGTGGATGCATACGACGAAAACTGTGTGAGGTATAAAGAAGCTCTACCTTTACTTGTGTACAAAATTTAGTACACAAGTAATATTACGTTACGATTAAGTTGCTAAACTATGTCCAAATTTGAAATAGCACTTGTTTCAAGGTGCTATGGATTTGAGGCGTATCTTATGAGCAACATTCGTTGGTTTAATACCTTGTCAATGAAAGATTTAGAACTTGTCGGTGGTAAAAATGCATCGCTTGGTGAGCTTATTCAAAACCTTGCAGGTGCAGGTGTAAAAGTTCCTAATGGTTTTGCAACTACAGCTGACGCATTTTGGACATTTTTAGAAACACAACAAGCCAATGAGATTAGTTTAGCCAAGCGCATCAATGAGCGTATGGCTGGACTAAATGTTGATGATGTTCACGCCCTAGCAGCAGCAGGGCAAGATATTCGTGGATGGATACTTGAAGCTGATTTGCCAGACGCATTGGAAGCAGAAATTCGCAAAGCCTATAGCTTGTTGGAACAAGAAGCTGGTGCTGGTTTGTCAGTCGCAGTGCGTTCTTCTGCTACGGCGGAGGATTTGCCAGAAGCATCCTTTGCAGGACAGCAAGATACCTACCTCAATGTTCAGGGAATAGAAGATGTTATTGCGAAAGTAAAGCAAGTATTTGCATCGCTCTATACTGACAGAGCAATTGCTTACCGTGTGCATCATGGATTTGAACATAGTGAAGTTGCGCTTTCTGCAGGCATTCAGCGGATGGTTCGGAGTGATGTTGGTGCGAGTGGGGTTGCGTTTAGTTTAGATACTGAGTCTGGTTTTGATGGGGCTGTATTTATTACGGCGACGGTTGGTTTAGGTGAGCTTCTTGTTCAAGGTGCAATTAATCCAGATGAATATTACTTGGGTAAAGTTGGCTTGAAAGCTGGAAAACCTGCATTGCTAAGTAAGCGTCTTGGTAGTAAGCTTGAAAAAATGATTTATAGCGATGATGCTGAGCTTGTAAAAATCATTGAAACACCTTTAGAAGAGCAACAAACATTTGCATTGACTGATGATGAATTAACCTTATTGGGAAACTATATTTTATCCATTGAAGAACACTATGGTCGCCCTATGGATATTGAGTGGGGTAAAGATGGTTTGGATGGTCAGCTCTATATTTTACAGGCTAGACCTGAGACTGTGCAGAGTCGAGCGAGTGAAGGACAGGTGCTCGAGCGCTTCCACATGCACGAAGCAGGTAACATTTTAGTTATAGGTCGAAGTGTTGGTCAGCGCATTGGTTCTGGTACGGTTCGCATCGTCCGATCTGCTTCCGAAATGGATAAAGTACAAGAAGGTGACGTACTCGTTGCCGATATGACTGATCCAGATTGGGAACCAGTTATGAAGCGTGCCTCAGCAATTGTGACCAATCGTGGTGGGCGTACGTGCCATGCAGCCATCATTGCACGTGAATTACAAATTCCTGCAGTTGTTGGTTGTGGTGATGCAACGAGTTTACTTCAAGATGGTATGCAAGTTACAGTATCTTGCGCTGAAGGCGATAGTGGCTTTGTTTACGAAGGCGAACTGGATTTTGAGCTACAAAAAATTGCATTGGATTCCATGCCAGACATCCCTGTAAAAATCATGATGAATGTTGCTAGTCCAGAGCGTGCCTTTAGTTTCTCTAAATTGCCAAATGCTGGTGTGGGTTTGGCTAGGGTTGAATTTATCATTAACAATGTTATTGGCATACACCCAAGAGCTTTGTTGGATTATCCAAATGTGAGCGAAGCTGTGAAGTCTGAAATTCAAAGACGTACCGCAGGCTATGAAAGTCCTAAAGCATTCTTTAAAGATAAATTAGCAGAAGGTGTTGCTACGATTGCGGCTGCCTTTTATCCGAAAGCTGTAATTGTACGCTTGTCAGATTTTAAGAGTAATGAATATGCACATCTTGTGGGCGGTACAGACTACGAGCCTGTAGAAGAGAACCCAATGATTGGCTTTAGAGGTGCGAGTCGCTATGTATCTACTGACTTTGCAGAGGCTTTTGCGCTTGAGTGCGAAGCTATGCGCTTCGTACGTGATGATATGGGCTTGGATAATATTCAACTGATGGTGCCTTTTGTGAGGACTGTCGGGCAGGCTCGAGCCGTCATCGAAAAACTCGCACAGCATGGACTTAAACGGGGAGAGAACGACCTTAAATTAATCATGATGTGCGAAGTCCCCAGCAATGCAATCTTAGCCAATGACTTCCTAGAATACTTTGATGGCTTTTCAATTGGTTCAAATGACTTAACACAATTTACGCTAGCGCTAGATAGAGATTCTGGCTTAGTAGCAGACTTATTTGACGAACAAGACCCAGCGGTTAAAGCCATGATGAGCCAAGCCATAAAAGCTTGCCTTAGCCAAGGTAAATACATTGGTATCTGTGGGCAAGGTCCTTCAGACCATCCAGAGCTGGCAACATGGCTTATGGAACAAGGCATAGAATCGATATCTTTAAATCCAGATACTGTTCTCGATACTTGGTTGCACTTGGCTAAATCAGAGGCTAAAACTGAGGTTGAATCTGAAGTAAATACAGAAGTGGCTAAATCTTGAGTGAGTTACAAAAGAGAACTGTTTTTATAGTTTCTGACCATACAGGTATTACGGCTGAAGCGCTCAGCCGTAGCCTGTTGGCACAGTTTGAAGGTATAGAGATTGATAAGCGGATGTGTCCCTTTATAACTACTAGAGAAGATGCTGAAGCACTGCTGCTTGAAATTAAGGCTGTAGCTGTAATGTCAGAGGAACGTCCTTTGATTTTTAGTACGATTGCTGACCCAGATATCTGTGCGATTATTCAACAGGCAGATGCTTTAGAAATC
>CALHRJ010000017.1 GCA_938038395.1 uncultured Deinococcales bacterium
AATCAATACGAAAAGTGTGATTGGGCGCAAGAGTGGTAAAGTAATTCTCCAGAATTGTACCCAAGGTGTTGCCCCATCAATCGAGGCAGCTTTATATAAGTCTTTAGGAATCGTTTTTAAACCCGCATAAAAGAGAATTGCGGTGTAGCCTGTGTATTGCCAAATGTTAATACCAGCAATTGTAGGTATCACTTGTGATGGGGACCCCAGTAGTTTTGGACGACCTAAATCTATGCCTAAGAAATCCATGAACACATTAAAGATACCTAAAAGTGGATCAAGCATCCATAACCACAAAAGACCAACAACTACAGGTGGGAGTAACCAAGGTAAAACCATAAGCCCACGAACTACACTAGAAACAGCGTTGCTAAATTTATCCATAACAACTGCCAGCAAAAGTGCCAAGGCTGTTTGTAGTGGGATGTTGCAAATTACATAGTACAGGGTTACACGGAGTGAACGCCAAAAGCGTCTATCGCCAACGAGTTCTTGGTAATTTTCAAGTCCTGTAAATTTAGGGGCTCTGAGCAAGTTCCATTCATGGAAGCTGATTTGAATCGCACCAATCGCAGGATATAGAAAGAACACTGAAAAACCTATTAAGCTAGGGATGATAAATAGATAAGCGACAAATAAATCATCATTGGCAAAGGTGGCTGCGGTCATGTCAGACCGACTAAAGGCTATGCCTAAACCTATTAAGAGTGTTAGGAGAGCTAACCAAAAACTGATAGGTGAATAGGGTGCGATACCATCGGGTGATAGCAGTTCTTGGGCGTAGGTGCTAAGTGTTTCATCTTCGTCTGCTAAGAAAGCATTTGGGCTAGGGATTTCAGTTTTTGTTTTTACAGATTCGCAACGTTCACTACCAACTGCAATACAGGATATGAGACTCGCAACCCCACCTTTATAAGCTCTGGTTGTTTCTGCTGCTTTGGCGTAGTAAATTCCCCACCATACAAAAGAGCCAACGAGTAATAACATTCCGATGGTGACCAGAGAGATGCTCAGCCGTTTAGGGTTCATAGGTTGTGCGCCTCACTTTCTGCTTTTATCTGCATGTAGTTATCCCTTCTTTTCTAGTACTTACTGCTTTTTTTCAGGCTTATTTCGTTAATAACGGTTGACTACTTGATAGACTCTCTATAGATATAACTTCATTTTGAGTAGTTGCTTCGGTGTTGGTCTTATGTTTCCAGCCACAGGATTGACGGATGACTAATTTAGGTTTTAGATAGTGCACTTTTTCAGTTAGGGCTTTAGTTTTACCTGCAGATAAAGATTTAGAGCTTGTGCTGTGTAGTAAATCAATAAGTGTTTGAGCCGCTAAACGTCCTTGTTCAACTTCTGGGGCATGGATCGTGGTTAGGGGTGGTTCAGTAAATGCAGCAAAGCGCATACCGTCGTACCCAACGATAGCTATGTCAGAGGGTATGTTTAAACCTGCATCTCGAATAGCTGCCATGGCGCCCATTGCCATGAGGTCATTCATACAGTAGACCGCTTCTGGAAGTTGCTTTTGAGCTAATAATTCTTTCATAGCAGTATAACCACTGTCGGGGTCGTAATTTCCATATCGGATTAGGGTGGGCTCGAGCCTCCTACCATGCTCCTCAAGCACCTTCTGAAAGGTAGCAATGCGTAACTGAACCTGTTCATCGTGTGCTGGCGCATAGCTGATGCAAGCAATTCTTTCATACCCAATGTTTATGAGGTGTTTACTAATCTGTTGAACGCCATCAACATGGTCTATATCGATGTTATGAAGCGTAGTGTTAAGGTTTAGACTATGACTGAGCGCCACAATTGGATGACCTTCTTCAGCCAGCTGAGTAATTTCCTGATGTGAGCTAATTGAACCACTCAGCACAATCCCTGCAACCTCACCACCTTTGAGCATTGTACGAATAACAGAAAGACGTGAAGCATCATCGATTTGCTCTACAACAATTCTAAAGCCACCTTTTCTAGCAACTTCAGAAAAGCCTGTAATGATGTTTGGAATATAAGGGTCATTAAAAACTTGTTGGTGTGGTCTGAGTAGAACAAGCGCTAAGTTATTGCTATGCCCTTGAACCAGGCTACGAGCTGCAGCTTGTGGCACATAGCCCATTTTATCTGCAATATCTAAAACATGTTTGCGCGTATCATCGTTTATTCGTATAGAGGTATCGCCATTAAAGATCAGCGAGACAGCTGTTTGAGAAACACCAGCCTCTTTGGCAACTTGTTTTTGGGTAACGGATGATTTACGTTTCATAATTTAAATATGGTTTAACTACTAAAGTCTTAACTTCTCTGAAGTCAGCTAATACGTATTACTAATACGTATTAGCTGACTGGCATAAAAACAAACCTTGACTTGAAACTTCTCTTTTCAAACGAAAATGTTTAGTTAGTTTATGTCAGATTTTAGAAATTGTCAATATTTGCTAGCTGTTGGGGTGCATCCGCATTGTGGAGGATAGGTCGAAAATAACCTAAGCAGCGTGTTTTTAAGCGCAGCGCAAAAACCGCCAAGGTGC
>CALHRJ010000018.1 GCA_938038395.1 uncultured Deinococcales bacterium
TTCACCCCTTATGTATTTCATCCCTTTAGATGAAGAGGCTGTATCAGAAGTTATTGAAACTGCCTTGAATTTGCGTAAAGATTATTATGTAGAATTTGCTTATGCAAAACGCAAAGTTGGTAAAGGCTTACAAGCTGCTGAAAAAGCAGGTGCAACCTATGCTGCGCTTCGTGGAAGTAGTGAGCGAGAGAAAAGCATTTATCAGCTTAAGCATCTTGCCACTGGCGAACAACAAGAAATTTCTGAAACAGATTTAGCTAGCTTTTTAGCCAAGTTGTAAGCATCAACTACTTTCAGACATTTATCCTCGAACAAATCCGTCCTAATACATACCAAACTAATTAGCTAAAAGATTTACTGAACCTTTGGAGTCAACATGAAACGAAGTCATTACTGTGGTGCATTAACAAAAGAAGACGAAGGAAAGAACGTATTGCTACAAGGTTGGGTCAACCGTAGACGTGATTTAGGTGGACTCATCTTCTTTGATTTACGTGACCGTGAAGGCATGGTCCAAGTTGTCTTTGATCCTGAAGGTTCTGCTTTTACAACTGCTGAAGATGTTCGTAGTGAATTCATTGTTGAACTCAGTGGTACAGTGCGCTTAAGACCAGAAGATCAGCAGAATAAAAAAATGGCTACAGGCACTATTGAAGTTGTGGCAGATAGTTTGACCATACTTTCTAAAGCTAAAACTGCACCATTCTTGGTTGACGGTAGTATCAATGCGGATGATGTTAGTGAAGAACTGCGTCTAAAGCATCGTTATTTAGATTTGCGCCGTCCTGAAGCTGCGTCACCGCTTATTATCCGTCACAAAGTATCTAAAGCAATATGGGATTATTTGGATCAGCAAGGCTTTATGCAAGTAGAAACGCCATTACTGACGCTTTCTACTCCAGAAGGTGCTCGTGACTTTGTGGTACCTGCCCGTGGGCAAGCTGGGCATTTTTACGCTTTGCCACAATCACCACAGCTCTTTAAACAAATGCTAATGATGTCTGGGTTTGATCGTTACTTCCAGATTGCACGTTGTTTTAGGGATGAAGATTTACGTGCTGATAGACAACCTGATTTCACGCAGTTAGATATGGAAATGTCTTTTGTTGAGCAAGATGATGTTTTGGGTTTGAACGAAGGTCTTATGCAACATGTTGTTAAGGCTTCTACAGGCGAGGATATCAGTATTCCTTTCCCAAGAATTACCTATGCTGACGCAATGGGTCGTTATGGTAGCGATAAACCAGATACGCGCTTTGAGCTCGAGCTCACCACAATCTCAAACATATTCGCCAACAGCGAGTTCAGAGGCTTCTCAGGCACCCTAGCAGAAGGCGGCGCAGTTCGTGCATTAGTATTGAATACAACGCAAGCAGAATCCCTAAGTCGCAAAAAAATCGACAAACTAGAAAAGCATGCAAAACTCTACGGTGCTAAAGCTATGGCTTGGCTCAAGCGTGATGGCGATACCTTCACAGGTTCAATCATCAAGTTCCTTGCAGACGATGAAATAACAGAACTTAAAAACATTGCAACTGCTGATGGTGAAATGATCCTAATCGTTGCGGATAAGTTCAACAAAGCATCTGAAGCACTCGGTGCAGTTAGACTTAAACTAGGTCAAGATTTAGACCTTATTGATACAAGCAAAAAGAACTTCCTTTGGGTCGTAGACTTCCCACTACTTGAATACGACGAAGACAACGATAACTACACCTACATGCACCACCCATTTACCCAGCCACAAGCATCAGATATAGACAAGATTGAATCTGATCCTGCTTCTGTAAATGCCTGGGCTTATGACATGGTGTTAAACGGTAACGAAATCGGTGGCGGTTCTATTCGTATTCACACGCTTGAAACACAAAAGCGTATGTTTAAGGCACTTGGCTTTAGCGAAGAAGAAGCACAAAGCCGTTTTGGCTTTTTCTTAGATGCACTTGAATATGGCGCACCGCCGCACGGTGGTATGGCTTGGGGTTTAGATAGACTTGTTATGCTTCTTGCTGATAAACCTAGTATTCGTGATGTGATTGCCTTTCCTAAAAATCAACGTGGTATCGAACCACTGACAGGTGCGCCTGGACCGCTTGATGCTAGTCAGTTAGAAGAATTACATATTGCAGTAAATGAAGTAGAGCCAGAAACTATAGATGAAGTTGTAGCAGATGCTTGATTTAGTATTGCTGGATGTTGATGGGACTTTGGTGGGCTCGAGCGGCTTTGTTATGGACTGTGTATGGCAAGCTACCGATAAAGCCCTCGAACAAGGCTTAACTATGTCAGTTTGTACAGGTCGCCCTGGTAGTGGCATTGCGCAAAAAATTGCTGAGCGCATTGGTCCAAAGAACCCACACATTTTTCAAAATGGTGCCATCATTTCTTACCCAAACGGTGATCCTTTTAAAGTCTATGGCCTCAAAGAAGCACAAAGTAGCCAATTCATAAACTTTGCTAGAGAAAACAATCTAAGCTTAGAAGTCTATACACCTCACGAACTTTATGTCGAGAAACACAGTGATCTAACTGAAAAACACCATCGTGTGCTGGGCATAAATGCAATTGTACGGGATCTTGAAGAGGTTATTGAAAATGAACCTGTAGTTCGTGTTCAGTGGGTTATACCATCAGGTGCACACAACAAAGTACTATCTTTAGAAGTAGACGGTGTTGATTACAATAGTGCTACTTCTCCGCCCATGCCAGGGGTTACTTTTGTGAGTATCACGAAGGCTGGTGTATCGAAGGGTAGTGCGCTGCTCGAGCTGGCTAAATACTTCGAAACTACCCCTGACCGAGTCATGGCAGTTGGCGATAGCACTGGGGATGAACCTATGCTAAAAGAAGCAGGTCATCCAAGAGTTATGGAAAACAGCCCAGAAGTACTGTTAGACAACTATCCAGTATTACCCCATGTAGAAAATTGTGGCATTGTAACAGCAATTAGTGAAGCATTGACTTTTGATGACACCACTGAAAACACTACTGAAAACACTACTGATGACACCAGCAAAGCTGATACAAAAGACTGAAGAAATAGAAGCTCAAAACTCAACAGCACAAGCTCTTTATTCCATAAGCACCTAATCTGATATATGATGTCCTATGTCGAAAAATGAGCTTTGTTTTAAACCCGCAACAGAACTATCTCAACTTCTAAAATCTAAGGCGCTTTCAGCAACTGAACTTATGGAAGCACACATTGCCCAGATTGAATCAGTCAATCCGAAATTAAACGCAATTGTTACCTTTTTACCAGAACAAGCTTTAGAAGCTGCTAAACAAGCTGATGAAACTATCTCAAAGAGTAATAGTGATTCTAACAGTCTTGGTGTTCTGCACGGTTTACCTGTTGCACACAAAGATTTAACAAGTACAAAAGGCATCCGCACAACATTTGGCTCACCTATTTATAAAGATTTCGTTCCTGATAAGAATGACTTACTTGTTGATAAATTACAGACTGCAGGTGCACTAACTTTAGGCAAAACAAATACACCAGAGTTTGGAGCGGGATCTCAAACCTTTAACGAAGTTTTTGGTGCAACTTGTAACCCTTACGACCAAACAAAAACCTGTGGAGGCAGCAGTGGTGGTGCAGCAGTTGCCTTAGCAAGCGGTATGGTACCAATTGCTGATGGAAGCGATATGGGTGGTTCACTGCGTAACCCTGCCAGCTTTTGCAATATCGCTGGTTTCCGTCCTTCACCAGGGCGTGTACCATCCGAAGCGAATGGTCTAGCATGGTCTCCAACAGCAGTTTATGGACCAATGGCAAGAACTGTGAGCGATATTGCCCTTATGATGCAAGCTATGTCTGGCTATGACAGCCGTGATCCTTTATCTATAAAAGAATCAGGTGATGTTTTTGCAAAACCTCTAGAACGAGATTTCAAAGGTGTAAAAGTTGCATGGAGTAAGAACTTAAACGACTTTCCTGTAGACCCACAAGTAACTGAAGTGTTGGAAAAGCAACGAAAAGTATTTGAAGACTTAGGTTGCATCGTTGAAGAGGTCTCCCCTGACTTTTCTGGAGCTGATAATAGCTTCACCACCTTTAGAGCGCAACACTTTGCCAATGGTCACAGAGATCATCTTGTAAAGCACCGAGATTTACTTAAAGAGTCTGTGATTTGGAATACCGAAGAAGGTTTTAAACTCACCTCTGCCGATATAAACTTAGCCGAACGTCAACGCAGCGAACTATTTATGCGACTCAATCGCTTTATGCAAGACTATGAATATATTCTTATGCCTGTA
>CALHRJ010000019.1 GCA_938038395.1 uncultured Deinococcales bacterium
TGCTACGATTATGCTTGATTGTAATCAGCAGTGGACGTTGCCTCAAGCTTTAGATATTTGTCCAAAGTTTGCAGATATGCAGCCTTACTGGATTGAGGAACCTACGCATCCAGATGATGTTCTAGGCCATGCGAGTCTAGCTCAGATTATCCAACCTATCAAAATAGCTTGTGGTGAGCATGTACCTAACCGAGTTTTGTTTAAAAACTATATGCAGGCTAATGCTATGCACTTTGTTCAAGCAGATTGTGTGCGATTAGCGGGTGTAAGCGAGTTCATTACGGTTAGTTTGCTCGCTAAGAAATTTGATTTACCTGTAGTACCTCATGTTGGTGATATGGGGCAGATTCATCAGCACTTAGTGTTGTTTAACCATATTGCGATGGGACATGATGCGTTGCTGCTCGAGCACATTCCTCACCTGCGTCAGCATTTTGTTTTTCCTGCTAAAGTCGAGGGAGGGCTATATCACATTCCTCAAGAAGCAGGATTGAGTTGTGATTTGAAGTAGTCGTTTTATTGTGGTTATGAGTAAGATTGTCTTGACGATTATTACCTTATCTTTTGCTGATTAATGGGAAGTACAACAAATGCGTGATGAGTAGTGGGTTCACTTCAAAGAACTCTTGATATTCTCGATAGTAGCTATTCAATGCACTATAATTTATTTTTGTGGATGAGTCACTGTTTATCTTAACGTGGCATATAACGCATAAGTCGCTATATTTTCACTAAGCGCTAGGTAACCAAACTTCAAACACAGCACCTCCATCAGGATGGTTAAATGCTCGAATTTGACCTGCATGTGCTTCGCTAATCGCTTTAGCAATATTTAAGCCAAGTCCTGAACCACGTTTGTTACTTTTGTGGGCATTGGCACTTCTAGCTGAATCACCACGGTAAAAACGTTCGAAAATTTGAATAAGTCTATCTTCAGGAATACCCTTGCCACCATCACGAACAGAGAGCACAATGCCATCTTCTTCTAGCCGAGCTGAGAGTTCTATTGTGCTGGGGCTAGCGTATAGCAAAGCATTATCAATAAGATTACTAATTACACGGTTCATCTGTTCAGCATCTAGGGTTGCTGATAGCTGTTTTGAAGTATTGTTTAAAACTACAGTTGAGTCAACTTCAGTAGCACGTCGATGAAACGAGTCTGCTATGCGTTCAAGCAAGTCATATATATTGACCACTGACTTATCTAAATTTAAAACGCCACTTTCAGCCATTGAAAGTGTTTTTAAATCATCCACCAAGCCTGCCATGAGCATGACTTCTTGATGAAGCCTTTCTAGTCCTTGGGCATCGGTATTTATGACACCATCTTGCATAGCTTCTATTTCACTACGAAGTACAGATAGAGGTGTTCTTAGGTCGTGGGCAACATCTGCCACCATATTTTGTCGCCATGTTTCTTGGCGCTCGAGCCCTGTCGACATATTGTTAAACGCCACGGTTAATTCTCGTAGTTCATCTTTGGCAGGTGGGATTGCAAGTTGTATGTTGCGCTCGCCAGCTTCCAAACGTTTAGCGCCATCTGTCAAGGCCAGCAAAGGTCGCGTTAAAAAACGTGTTACCGCAGCTGCCACACCAGATGCGAGCAAAAATGAAAGTAAAGCAGCAAGAAATGCTGTTCGTGTTATCTGCCTAAAAGCAGCAGAAGCCCCTTCGTACATACCAAGATAGGCTGAGTTATTGCTATCAAATCTACCACCTGAACCAGCCAGACCATTCAAACCATTTGAGTCACCCGATCTTCCAAAGGGACCAAAGCGTCTATCAGAACCAAAATCGGAGCTAAAAGGTATGGCTTCACCTTGAAGGTCAAATTGTAAATTAAAGAGCTCACGTTGAGCATTGAAGACTGCACCCAGTGTTAGCCATGTTGTTAGGGTTACGGCTGCAAGTGCAACAAATGCAAATACAATCGTAAGCCTACGACGTAAGCCCCAGCGGTGCCTTTTATGATGTTTAGGCATAGCTGAATGTTTGCCACGCCATGTGTGAGAAGCTTTTCTTGGCATATCTTGCCCTCTTTAAAGTCTAGAATAACTTAATACTGCTTAATACCGTGTAACAAAAGTTGTTTAACATTCTTCAATTTAGCTTGTGCTGTATAAACTCTGAATGCTGAGCATCTGACCTTTAAGCTATTAGGAAAATATCAGTTTATTTATGGACCTGTCCCAAAATAAGTCCGCAGTTTAACAAAGGCTGATTTGGATATGCAGTGTTAGCATCCTCATTGGGACTGGTCTTCAAGATAACAATTAAACTTATCGAATTGTGACTTTGTTCTAGGACGAGTCCATGTTACAGAGTACTTAACTTATAGCTCTTAATTTATATCCGACGCCACGAACTGTTTCAAGCTGTTCTGCACAATCACCTAGTTTCTTGCGGATATTTTTTACATGGGCGTCTATGCTGCGCTCATCTGTAAAGGTATCGCTATCGCCAGCAGCGGCCAGAAGTTCTAAACGATTACGAACTACGCCTGGCGTTTTTGCTAAGGCTGCTAAAAGACGTAATTCACTTGCAGTTAAAGGTATTTCTTTTCCGTTACAACGAGCTACATACTGACCCAAGTCTATATCTATATTACCTACTGTATAACTATCTACTTGGCTTAATAAGCCTGTACTTCTTCGTAAAACTGCTTTCATCCGTGCGATAACTTCTCGTGGGCTGTAGGGCTTTACAACATAGTCATCGGCACCTAGGCCTAGCCCCAAGAGCTTATCAACTTCATCATCTCTAGCTGTGAGCATAATTATCGGCACGCTAGATTCTGCTCGAATATGACGTGCTACCTCAAAACCATCAAGTATGGGTAACATAAGGTCAAGCAAAATCAAATCTGGTTGAGCACTGCGCCAGAGTTCAAGCGCACGTTTACCATCTTTAGCACGTTCTGTTTTGAAACCCTCGCGTTTAAGATATTCTTCTAAGATTTCTGCGAGGCGTGCTTCGTCTTCTACTATTAGTATTGTCTGTGACACATTTTCCTTAAGATAAGCTGATAAAAACAATCTGATACATAAGTCATGAATTTCAAATCACGATTTGTTGAACTCCAGATAAATTGGCGAGACAGATGCTTGTGCAAAGCACACAGGGTGAGTAGGAACAAAGCCACTTACTAAGAGTCAACATCACCATGGAATTGCTAGTATTATATAACTTCTACTAGACAAGGTACTGGAAATAAAATTCCTCCTACAGTACATGTAGGAGGAAAGGCTGAATTAGTATCTTTATTTATTTAAAACTTTATGCACCCATCAAAGTTTTCTTGACTGCTTCGAATTCTTCAAGGCTTATTTCACCTTTTGCGAAGCGCATACGGGCTGTGTCTAGAGCAGAGTCGTGGGCTCGAGCGCTCCAACCATCTTGGTTAACGTGGTCATTGCTCAATCCTTGCTTAATAACTTCAAACTCTTCTGGCTGAATCTCACCTTCTGCGACACGTTGTCTGGCTACTGCTAATGCATCATCTGCTTGAGGGGCAGCGTTTGCACTTTCTTGCTGTCTGGCTTTCCAAGCTTCTTTACGCTGTTTGCGGTTAGAACCTGGACCTCCTGGACCTCCTGGACCTCCTAAGCCTGGACCCCATGAACCACCACCAAAATCACCATTTCTCCATGAAAAAACCAAATTCTTAATTAGCCAAAAAATCAGGAATAAAAAGAGAAGATTACCTACTAAATTCAAAAATCCAAAACCGAATCCCATGCCTGCGCCTTGCATACCATGTGCTAAAACCATTTGTTACTCCGTTTCTAAGTCCTGGTTATTCGTTAACCGGCTTAAAAAGAGAATAAGGTGATTGTTGTGAAGGATAGGTGCTCGCTTTGTGAATGCTGTGTGAATGAATTTAGTGACGTCCTGAAGGACTTATTTTTGCCTTCAAGCTGTTATTAATTTAGACAGCTTAACCTATAGATAGGAGCAACATAATACCAATTCCGTTTATATCCGTAATTAAGTCTGATGTCCTTTTTAGGAGATGTCTAAGTAGCTTACGGAATATGGTTGAGCAAATGATAGCTCGAGCTCATTTGTTTATTACATATATTTTCGGACACGGTATAAACTCCTTATGCGACAAGCTTGAAACGTCATTTGTAGAAAAAACATTGACACGAGTATAAGATGATTTAGCTTCCTGTTGGTGTTTATAGGTCTGCAAGCTTGAAATCATATAGCATCTTTTTTATAAATGAACGCACCCCGCGGCAAGCCGACGGGATATCAACAAAGAAATCTTGTTTGGCAAGTCATACGTCGATTTTTTTTGTTTCGAGGCAAGCCTCGGGGAATTCAT
>CALHRJ010000020.1 GCA_938038395.1 uncultured Deinococcales bacterium
TAACAACTATAATACCCCTATAGGGTTTATAAAGTAAGTAACTGTAAACGAGGACTATAACCTCTGTATGTAAAGTGGATTATGTTTATCAATAATCAACAACTTCTTTTTTGGAAGAAACACGGGGTAGAATCTACCTTAGTTAAGCGTATACTTTAATCGAGATGGCACATCCAAACAAAGCTACTACTCTAACAATTCTCTCCAACGGTTATGGTGAAGATAGCATTGGCAGTTTACTTGTAGCAGAGTTCCAGCTTCAAAATCCAAACTTAAAGCTTCAAGCATTTCCAACGGTGGATAAGGGCAGTAGCTACGAATCCAATAACATCAACATCTTGGGTCCACGTAAGGTCATGCCGAGTGGTGGTTTGCTTATGCATAGCCTAGAACTATTCTTAGCAGATATGCGCGCTGGATTTGTACAAATGACTGTGCAACAACTTTGGCAACTTCGCCGAACTCAAACCGATGTTGTCTTAGTCGTCGGAGATGTGTACGCTTTAGGTCTATCGCAACTCATTCGTTGTAAAGAACGCTATTTTGTTCAGAGTTTGGTATCTCGCTATCATCAAATTGGCAATGAAGACCAAAAAGCAAATCGCTATATCATGGAAAATATCAGCGCTCCAGAACGCTGGTTAATCAAGAATACTGTTAAGCAGATGTATGTACGTGATGAGCTAACAGCGTCATGGTTACATGAACAAGGTTTGCAACATGTACAAGCTTTCGGTAATCCTATGTTAGATGCTTTGGAAACGGATAGCTTTGAAATTCAATTTGATGCAGACCCAGTCCCAGTTTCAGACCCAGTTATAGCACTCTTACCTGGTACACGAGATTACGCTGTAGCGTCTCTGAAAAAAATGTTGGCTGGACTTGATGAATTAGCAAGCTGTACTGCCTTAGTAGCTTGGGCAAGACCTGAAGATATTACAGGTATTCAAGGTTGGCAAAAAGACCATCACGCTATTGCTGAAAATGGCTATATGTTCACGCTCAGCAAAGATACTAAACAAGTTCATTTCTTCAAAAAACGCTTTGCAGCAGTTTTACAGAGTAGCCAACTCGTGTTAGGTACGGCAGGTACCGCACACGAACAAGCAGCATCTTTAGGTTTGCCAATCGTATCTTTTGCTATGCCACCTTTTTACAATCAAAGTTTTTTAGACAATCAAAAACGCTTATTGAGCGATGCTTTGATTATTTGTGACGGCTCGAGCCAAGCTATCAGTAAAAACATAAATGACTTACTTAATGGTATTGGCTGGGAAAAAGCAATCACTATAGGTCCAGAACGGATGGGTGAATCTGGTGGTAGTCAAAGAATCGTAGCTGACATTCTTCACCATTCAACTGTCATTTAGTTGACGGTTTCATAAGACACCAATCTTATACCCTAGTAACCTAGTCGGGTTTATTTTAAACTCGTGCTAATTGAACTTTAGACCTATAACTTTGAAGAATGCAACTATGACGGCATCAGCAGAAAACGTAACAACAGTAAATAACATCGCTTTGAGCTTAAACGAGCTTAGTAAGAGCTATCAAGATGACCGCCATAACAATCCTTACCCAGCAATTGACAATTTTAGTTTAGATGTAATTAAAGGCGAAATCCTTGCGCTACTTGGGCCAAGTGGTTGTGGTAAAACAACCTTGCTCAGAATTATTGCTGGATTTGAAGTTCCACAACAGGGCAGTGTGCAAATTGCAGACAGAGAAATTACGGGACCTAAAAGCTGGGTTGTGCCTGAAAAACGCAATGTTGGTTTTGTTTTTCAAGACTATGCACTTTTTCCACACTTAAATGCCCTGCAAAACGTGATGTTTGGGCTCAAGGGCATGAACCGTAAAAAACGGGAAGAAAGAGCTAAAGAAGTGCTTGATCTTGTGGGTTTAAATATTTTTAGTAAACGAATGCCACACCAATTATCTGGCGGTCAGCAACAGCGTGTTGCCTTAGCGAGGGCTCTCGCGCCTAGTCCTTCAGTCATCTTGCTGGACGAACCCTTTAGTAACTTAGATGCAGCAGCCAGAGGCAGCACACGTGAAGAAGTAAGACAGATTCTAAAGAAGGCAAATGCAACAACGATTCTAGTAACCCACGATCAAGAGGAAGCACTTAGCTTCGCAGATAGAGTGGCTGTAATGCGCGCGGGTAAGCTCGAGCAGATCGGTATCCCCGAAAAAGTCTACGCATCTCCCCGTACTGCCTTTGTTGCAAGCTTTTTAGGTCACACAAACCTACTTTGGGGCAATGCCACAGAAAACAGTGCAGAAACTATTCTTGGCTGCATCCCTTTAAGTTGTCCTGCAAAAGGCAATGTCCTACTTTCAATTAGACCAGAAGATTTATGTTTTAACGATACTGTGGGTATTGATGCTGAAATCACACACCGAGAATTCAAAGGGCACGACTTGACTTTTCACTGTCGCTTGACCACTACAGGTGAAGATATAGAAGTTCAAACAGATAACGAATGTGCTGTAAAAATTGGTAGTCAGACCAAGATTGTTATGAAAGGTGTGGCTGTACCTTTAGAGGGTAGTAATAGATAATTACCTCCAACACAACAATTTCTCTCTCACGTATTCCTCACGTAATTCTATCTACTCATAAACGTACATCTAAGCCCTATGTTCTATGCTTCTTATTAGCAAAGGACGTGAGGCATCCGGCGCTTTTCATATTTCTTCTTCTTACAGAAGTAACCCCCACAACAAAGTGGGGGTTATCTTTTTTTAGCTTGATTTCCTGCAATAAAAAAAGCATCTCAAAAGTAAGATGCTTCGATAATATTCCTAAATGTAGTTGTTTTTTATTTTGGAGGTGCGAGTCAGATTTGAACTGACGGCTTTACGGTTTTGCAAACCGTTCCCTTGGACCACTCAGGCATCGCACCAAACATTCTAACTTCTCAAGTATATACGTGAATCCACTTGTAACATGTAAACATTCGTCCAGTTTGCAGTACCTACTAATTCATAGCACTAACACGACTAAGCAACTCATTCACAGAAAAACTCTCCTGCATCGCTTCAACATCCTGCTCATTTCGGCTTTCTCTACGAAACCATGTGCGCTGACGCTTTGCATATTGAAAAGTAGCTAAATTAATATCTTCCTTAATCTCTTCAATTGTACGTTCACCATCAAAAAACGCTAAAACTTCTTTATACCCAATGGCCTGCATAGCTGTTGGCCTGTTTGGATAGAGCGCTACAAGCTGCTTAACTTCTTTTAATAACCCCTGCTCAAACATCTGCTCAGTCCGTAAAAGAATACGTTCTTTTAAAGCTTCTGGTTCTGGATTTAGGAAAAACTTTTGGTATTGGAACTTAGGTAAAGTATTTGTAAATTCTATAGGCGCTTTGCCCGTTCTTTTGATGATTTCTAAAGCGCGAATCACACGTCTTGGATTGCGTTGGGTTCGTGTAGCATCTTCAGCACTAAAGGCTTCTAATTCGAGGTGCAGAGGCTCTATACCATCCGCCTCAAACCTATTCCAAAACTCTTGCTGCACAGACATATCTGTTTTTGGCGCAGTTGGTAATCCTTTGGCGAGTGCTTGTATATAATAACCAGTACCCCCAACTACAATTGGCAATTTTCCACGAGAAAGTACATCTTCGATAACTGATTCCGCATGCTCAGCATAGTCCTTTACGCTGTAGGCAACATCTGGAGTAATCACATCAATCATATGGTGTGGCACACTTGCCAGCTCCACTCGACTTGGCTTAGCAGTGCCTATGTTCATGCCTTTGTAGACCAGCATGGCATCTGCTGAGATTATCTCTAAATCCAGTGTTTCAGCCAAAGCTAGTGCCAAAGCAGTTTTACCAGATGCAGTTGGACCAGCTAGAACAGGAATCCTCATATGATTGATTGTTATTTAGTTAGTACGCAGTGTCAAGGATAAAGGATGTAGCCTAAGGCTCCAACGTGAAGTTTTTGAACTAAGGTTCAAAAACACTCCGCTGTTCAAGTTTTTCCGCTCAATACATCGAAACTTGGACTGGGAAAAATGACTGGTATTTCAGGGTAAGATGTAAATACATGGATAATAATGAAATCTTAGCTCGCATACAAACTATTTTCGGGTACGATATCGATAAACTTATCGCTATTTTTGCATTGGCTGAACATGAAGTTACTGCCGAGCAATTAGATGCTTGGTTTAGTAATGAATACGAAGAAGACTCTAATTACGTTCACTTAGAAGATACAG
>CALHRJ010000021.1 GCA_938038395.1 uncultured Deinococcales bacterium
CTTTGGTAAAATCATTGCTGGTGATGATGTGCTTGACCGTATTCAGCGTGTTGACCCAATGCGTCCAGGTTCTGTTCCTGCTGATAACATTGAAACTGTTCATATTGTAGAAAAGTAAGAAATAAGTATAGCTAACGCTATGTTTAAAGCCACCTATTCATTTAGGTGGCTTTCTTTTTGTCATTATCAACTAGAAAAACCTGTCATTCTGAGCAACGCGAAGAATCTCGATTGAAATATCACACAAATCAAAATATGCCTAAAAGATTCTTCGAGACCCTTCATTTCGTTCAGGGTGACATTTTTAGGGGCTGATCAAGATAACAGCTTAGAACCTAAAGAATAGATTCTGTAAGACCATGTATTTCAATTTGCGATAGAACTTCTC
Organism: uncultured Deinococcales bacterium; assembly: GCA_938038395.1. Taxonomy (GTDB): domain Bacteria; phylum Deinococcota; class Deinococci; order Deinococcales; family Trueperaceae; genus CALGZD01. Next base: position 389 of record CALHRJ010000021.1, read on the forward strand.
GCAAATCGCTTTCATTATTTACAAAATCCAACGCATCAGTTTGAATGGTTACTATTTTTGATAGTCCATAATTCGATGTCCATGTGTCATACAGTTCATTTAACTGCTCTAAATAATCATCTTCGATACTAGACTCGTAATCTCTGCCTCTGTTTGCTATACGCCTTTTGAGCGTTGACACTTCAGCTTTTAGATAAATCATCAAGTCTGGTGGTCTGAGGGCTTTTTCAATAGCTTGGTACATGTGTTGATAAGTTTGGTAATCTCTTGCTTGGAAGATGCCTTTGTCAGCTAGGTTTTTGGCAAAAATTGCTGCGTCTTCGTAGATAGTTCGGTCTTGAATTACTCGATTGAGCTGAGCACTATCTAGCTGGACACCACTTGAATGGTTGACTTGAGTTAGGTGCTGCTCGAGCCTCCTCGCAAGAAAGAACATCTGCGAGTGAAAGGCATACCTCTCCATGTCCGTATAAAAATCTGCCAGATATGGATTTTCATCCACAGCTTCATAAATAGGTGTCAACTTATAACGCTCTGCAAGCACCTGCGTTAAGCTAGACTTTCCTACACCAATATTTCCTGCTACGGCTACATACATTAAAGCTTTAAACCTTTCAGGGTACTAAATCTAGCACTGATCAAGATTGTTTCCCCATATCATCTAAGTTTAAAGGTTCCAAAACCTTTTTCATTACTGTTGCTCTATCCACAGGGTTTTCTACAAAATCAAATTGGTCAGCATCAATCACCACAAATTTACCTTTGTAATGTTCAAAGTAATCATCATAAGCTTGTCCTAAACGACGTAAATACTCAGCTTCCATATTTTGTTCAAAAGAACGTCCACGTTTATCTATTCGTTGTAGCAATAAATCGGGTTGAGCCCGTAAGTAGACGAGCATGTCAGGTTCTGGCAAACGAGGCTTAAGTTGCTGATACAGCTCTTGGTAGAGTTCCCATTCATGACCTTGTAAATTAAGTGACGCAAAAATAAAATCTTTGTCAAAAAGATAATCACTGATTAGATGATCATAAAAAAGCGCGCCCTGCTCAGCGTCTAGTGATTGCTTATAACGAGAAAGCAAAAAGAAAATTTGTACCTGAAAGGCAAAGCCCTCTGGGTTTTCGTAAAAGGGTGCTAAAAAAGGATTCTCTTCAACCACTTCCAACATCACCCTAGCTGAAAGCTCTTCAGCCAAAATCCTTGTTAAACTTGTTTTCCCTGCCCCAATAGGACCTTCAATTACTACAAATGCCACAAATCCTCACCCTACTTTTTCTTTTTAAGAACACCAAAATCTCGTAAAACCCCTAGATTTCGTTCATATTTTTAATCAAATGGTCGTCGACTCAAAAAATGATGCAATATCCATCACAAATAAGAGTATAACCATTTTTCTTTATGGTAAACTAAAGGCTAGATGTCAGACACACCTCAAACCTCTTCCGAAAACCAACCCGATGCCGAACCCCCGAGTTCCAACCAGTCAAGTGCTTATCGTTCACGTTCGAAACAACCTGGTAAACTCAAGGCTATCAGTGCATTAGGTTCTAAAACAGATCTATCCCTCACTTCTTACAAATGGCAAGGTTCACTCTATTTGAGTGTCATCATTATTGTCGTAGTAAGCCTCATGTCAGGCTCAGCCCAAACAGCAGAGGCCTCAACCGCAAGCATTAATCCTATACAGATTGTGCTGCTATTTATTTTACTTGCTATCTCTGGCTTTTTATCTGGTTCAGAAACTTCCTTCACAGCAGTTGGGCAATGGAAAATTCGCCAACTACGTGAAGAAGGACATAGTGCATTTGGACTACTTGAAAAAGATACAACTAGATTCATTACTACTTGCCTGATTGGTAGTAACTTAGCCAACATTGGCGCAACTGCGCTTATTACTAAAATTGGCATCACCCTTGCTGAGATTTCACCACGTTTGAGTGAAAATGCAGCAGTAGGTATCACCACAGGTATCATGACCATTATGGTTTTGATTTTTGGTGAAATCACGCCTAAAGCACTTGCTGTACACAATGCTGAATCAGTAGCACGTTTTGCAATTCGCCCAGTCTTTTTCTTATCTCAAATTCTCTATCCTGTTGGCTTAACTTTTACTTGGATTTCAAGCAAGGTACTTCGTATGTTACGTATGGAACCTGCTGATAGTCCACTTATTACTGAAAGTGAACTTCAACTCATGTTGCGTAGTGCTGAGGAGTTCAATGTCATCGAGGCGCAAGAGCGTGAGATGATTCAGGGTGTGATTGACCTTGAAGAAACTGTTGTGCGTGAAGTGATGACACCTCGTGTTGATGTCGTGGCAGTAGACCATGAAGCAACGCTTTTAGAAATGAAAGACATGCTTGCAGACCGCTACTTTAGTCGTATGCCTGTCTATGAAGAAACACCAGATAACATCAAAGGCATATTTCTGGCTCGGGACATGCTTGACTTCCTCAGCAAGCCACAAGATTTGGCAACCACAACTGTTTCTGAATTGATGACTGACCCACAGATTGTGCCAGAGACTGTAAACATTTTAGAGCTACTCAGGAAAATGCGTGAGACTAAAAACCATATGGCAATCGTTGTTGATGAATATGGTGGTACTGCTGGCATAGTTACTTTTGAAGATTTAATCGAAGAAATCACGGGTGAAATCTACGATGAAACCGATGAAGAAGAAGCAGCCGAAATCCAGAAATTAAAAACTGGTGGCTACCATATTCAAGGCTCAGCGAATCTTGAAGATGTTGCTGAAGAGCTTAAGGTTTTACTTGATGACGAAAATGGCGATTACGATACGATTGCTGGCTTTATCATCGCTCAGCTCGGTGTTATTCCAAAAGTAGGCACAACCTTTAGGCATGAGCATATAATTTTTAAAATTGAAGAAGCTGATGAACGACGTATTATTTCAGTGAATGCTGAAGAAGCCTAGCTCTAGTACTACTCTGAATTTGCGCTACAACATTAAACGATAAACAATTTCTCCGATATCATCGTCAGCAATATTTTCGATAATACCGTTTGACTTAAACCCCACATGACTATGCCAAGCTTGTGGGGTTGCTTCATTTGTTTGAGATGAACTTAGGAGCGCTACAAAACCTTGTTGGCGCAAATGTTCTTTGAGAAACTCCAGTAATAAAACTGAATAGCCTTTTTTGCGATAGTCTTCTTTGATTTCAATTAAACCCATAAAGGGTACTGTTGTCCAAAGTAG
>CALHRJ010000022.1 GCA_938038395.1 uncultured Deinococcales bacterium
GCTAGGTCAGTTGCTTTCATGTCGGTGATTTCTTTCCAACCTTTAACAGCTACGAGGCCGTCTCTAGCATCAATAGACACAACCATTTTTTCTGGAGCGTATTCTTCAAGCAGGGCATCAATCATTTCAGGGTTATTGATGGCTGCTGTACCGATGACAACACGGTCTATAAATTTTAAGAGGGTCTTAGCATCTTCTACACTACGAACACCGCCACCAACTTCAACTTTACAAGGTAGGTTTTTGGCAATGTCTGCGATGATTTCTTTGTTATCGCCTACAGAAAGGGCAGCGTCTAAATCAACGAGGTGAAGGTAGGTTGCACCTAAGTCAACCCAGTGCTTTGCAGCTTCAAAAGGCTTTTCAAAGTAGACGGTTTCCTTTTCAGGATCGCCTTCGAATAATCGTACGGCTCGAGCTTGTTGTATATCCACACAGGGAATTACTTGAAACATGCCTGATTATATCGCTCAAAGCCTTGAAAGCATAAGGTCATACCGAACATCTAATATTTACCAAAAGAAAAACCCCATCGGGGCAGATGGGGTTAAATTCTTAAATTGGGGACTAACTAAAATGCAAAAGTATTGGTTTCTCATCCTTGACATTGTGGTTATGTAATGAAACTATTTCCTCCTCCAAGAAAAAATATCTTCAACCTCAAAGCTAAAATAAGTGTAAGGGAAACGTTAGCGAAATGTTGCTGAATTGGTTAAAGACCTTCTTTAAATATCGCTCACAATATAGTGTATGGTTTATCGGAGCCTCCGAAAACGAGAAGTAAAAAAGGGGGGTGGTATATTTGTTGAACTTGGTAGAGCAAAGAAAAACCCCACTGGGGCCAGCGGGGTTATAATCTCTAAAGGGGACTAACTCTATATACCTAAATGCAAAAGTTTGGTTTCTTATCTCCTACCCTGCGGTTGTTGTTTGTAACTTATTTCCTCCTCCAAGAAAAAATAGGTTCAACCTCAAAGCTAAAAATAGTGTAAGGGAAACGTTAGCGAAATGTTGCTGAATTGGTTAAAGGCTATCTTTAACTATCGCTCACAATATAATATATGGTTTATCGAAGCTTTGGTATTACGTATATAGATACGATAATTAGATACGACAACAGTGTTTACATATCCATAGTAATTAATTAAGTGATTGTGACTTTTAGTAGAAATAAGAAAAGGCAAAACCGTTTTGGGGTTCTGCCTTTTGAGTTTTTGTTTAAATAGATTTCTTGAAGCGTAATATCTTTAAGATGATTTATACATAGGGTTCATCAGATTACTCGCTTCAACCTGCGCCATTTCATCAATCTGGGTAATTGCCATTTCGTAGGTTTGGCGACTGGTTGCTGCGGCTAAGCCTGTTTGATAATCGATTTGCTTATCTTTGTAAAGTTTAGCTAAAGAATCATCAAAGAGCATCATGCCGTCTAAAGATGCGTCTTTCATAGCTTCGTACATTTCGTTACCACGGTCAGGATCTTGAATAAGGTCTTTAACACGAAGAGAACCAAGCAATACTTCAATCGCAGCTACACGTCCTTTACCATCTGATTTACGCAGTAGACGCTGCGACACAATGCCAACCAGTGATTCAGCAAATAGCAAACGTGCGATAGCACGTTCTGATGGTGGATGTAGGTCAATAACACGGTTAACAGCGCGAACTGTATCTAAAGTGTGCAATGTACTGAAGACCAAGTGACCTGTTTGCGCTGCTGAAATTGCTGCTGAAGCGGTTGCGTAGTCACGAATCTCACCAATCATGATTACATCAGGGTCTTGGCGCATAGCTGCGACTAGGGCTTCGCTGAAAGAGTTGGCATCTACGCCGACTTCTCGTTGAACAATGGCTGACTTTTTTGATTTGTGCAAGAATTCGATTGGGTCTTCAATCGTAATGACCATGCGCTCATGCTCTTTGTTAATCTCATCGATGATTCTAGCTAAGGTAGTGGACTTACCAGACCCTGTTGGACCTGTGATAAGAACTAGACCTTTTTTAGCATCTCGGAAGTCATTAATGATTTTGTCAGGTAAGTTTACTGCTTCCAGGTCTTCTTCATCGCTATTGATAACACGTAAAACTGCACTTACACTATTTCGTTGTCTAAAGAGATTTACACGAAAGCGGGCTAAGTTTGGTACGCTGTACGCAAAATCAACCTGATGATTTTCAGCAAAGATCGCTTTTTGACGCTCGTTACACATTACATCTAAAAGTGCTTCGGTAACTTGCGGTGTAAGTTGAGTGTCACTAAGAGGAATAAGCTTACCGTTAATTCGGGCAAGAGGCTTCAAGCCAACATGCAGGTGAATATCACTTGCACCTCTGGCTACGAATTGAGCTAACATGTCATCAAAAGTCATTATCTTGCCATTATAGAGTGATTATCTATTGGTTATTTTCAATATCAGATTAAGGCATCATCATGGCTATAAATAACCGAGTTAATTGACTTCATTGTTTGTAAATGTTGCTTTGTGGAGAAATGCTGCTTTAGCAACTGTCACAGCTAGTTACTGAGACATCACTTATTATTGCTATATACTAACTATGTTTTGGAACTGCTCCGTTTACATAATTTTAACTATGATTTGAAGGGTGTACCACTTTTCAGGCAATTGTCTTTTAATGTTCAAAAAGGGCAGCGACTTGCGTTGATTGGCAATAATGGTACGGGTAAATCTACCTTGTTGCGTTTTATGGTGGAACGACGCAATTTTGAGGGGTGTTTTCGCTATGCACCTGCTTTAACGGTAAGTAGTTGTGGGGTTTTTGAGGCGGCTAAAGAATTGACAGTTTGGGAGACGGCAAGGGGGGCGCTCGAGCCCATCCATGAACTCGAACAAAATATCCGTGCAATGGAGCAGTCACTAAAGGTTGAAGACGAAACCCTAGCAGCAAGGCTTGAAGCCTACGCCCACCTTGTCGAACGTTTTGAGGCGATGGATGCCTACAACGCTGAAAAGAAACTAAAAAATGCTTTATACGATTTAGGCTTTACAAATAGCCAGCTTCAACAACCAATCCATGAATTATCTGGTGGTCAACAACAACGCCTTGCACTAGTCACCTGTTTACACCGACAAGCCGATATTTACTTGCTAGATGAACCAAGTACTTTTTTAGACTTAGATGCTAAGGCATGGTTAGTAGAAAGGTTAAAAGCTTGCAAGAGTTTTATAGTTGCTACACACGACCGAGCGTTGATAGATAAAACATGTGGTTATGTACTAGAACTTAAAGATAAAAAGATCAAGCGTTTTCGGGGGAGCTACAGTCGCTACCGAGAGCAAAGAGGCATACAACTTAAAAGCCTTGGGCAGCGAAAAAGTGAAGCACAAAAAGAATACGATAATTTAGTTGAAGGAATGCGGAAACTTAAAACAGGTAGCCGTCAACACTTTTTGTTGCGTAAGCGTTTAGAAAAACTTGAGACTGAAATTTATGGATTGCAAGAAAGTTTAACGCCAGATGCTAGCTTGCCTCAAGGTGAAGTGCGGGAACAGCGCAGAAAAGGTGCGTTGTTACGAGCTGACAAACTAAGCTATGCCATTGATGAGCGAACGTTATTTAAAAATGTAAAGTTGCAACTTAGTAAAGGCGAAAAATTAGCTTTTGTTGGTAAAAATGGTTTAGGCAAGACTAGCTTTTTTGATGTACTGGCTGGCGAGCAAGAATCTAGTGATACTGAGGCTAAACTCGTATTTCATATAGATAGTAGACTTGGGTATTTTGACCAAGAAAATCGTGGGTTAGTTGCTGAACTAACGCTCTTAGAGCAGTTTGAACACCATGTAACAACAGAACGTGCTGAGATGCTCCTGAGTCTTGTAGGTTTAGCAGAACGCTGGCATGATACACGCGATCAGTTGAGTTTAGGGGAGAAGGCTCGAGCTGGCTTGGCTCTCATCATGGCAAGTGAAGCAAATATCCTCATTCTGGATGAACCAAGCGAAGGTCTAGATATAGGCATGGTCGAAAAACTTGAAGAGGCTTTGGTCGATAGTGAAGCAGCTATAATATTTAGTAGTCACGATGAACAGCTAGTCAATGCAGTCGCCAACCGTACGTGTTCTTTTGAAGATGGCTTATTAACAGAATACCGTGGCGGTTTAACTGGTTATTATAAAAAGCAATACAGACTAGAAAAAGATAGCAATAGTGGACTTGAATCGCAAGTATGGGATGGTTCTGATAAACAAGTATCTAATTTGGTGACTCGACAAACCATTAGAGATAGTAGAGATGCTTTAGAGACTGACTTAAAGACGCTAGAAAATAAAATGGCTGACCCCTTTAAGTTAGCTGAACGAGAGTATGAGCGTTTGAAAGAACGACAAGAGGAAATCATTGTTGAGCTTTCTAGCTACTACGATAGTTTGTTGCCTGCTGCTTTACCAAGATTTGAAAGAAGCTCTAAGACTGTAAGTGTTGTTGGAGATGCGGTTACTAAAGGACGTTATCAGTTTACAGATTCTACTAAAGGTCAGTACAAACTTTTGATTCAAGAAGGCATTGGACATATTGTTGTTAGTGGGGAAGACGGTAATAAAGAAGTTGAGAGTTTGCGTTTGTTGAAAGAACTTGCTTTTGAACGTTTGGGTGCGAAGGCATTGCAAGTGCAGAGCCGAGTTGACATAAGCAGTACTGGCTTTAAAGATGCGGGTTCTGGCTGGTGGTTGGCGCAGCGTGCGGATTATGAAAAGACGTTGTTAAGTGGTTTTCCTAAGTATGAACGATTGCGGCTCGAGCCTTTAAAGCGCAATAAGAAGAAACGTAGGAGAAAGAAGAAAGCTCCAATAGAGAAGACTTAAAAAGTTGTTAGGCAGAGTATGCTTGAGCACCTGACGTTTTCAGCGAGTGATTTTATATATGATGTGTTCAAACTCGGTATTAGCAATAGGAACATGTTCTAAATAAATTGCTTAGGGTTTAACCAATACTTTCAAAAGCATTCGAAACTGAATTAAATAAGGTATTATGGTACAAACTTAGTCATTATGTTTTTTAGGGAGTATGAATGTGATGCTACATAAACTTATACTTGCCATTATCCTAAGTATTTTCATGACTCCAGGATTTGCACAAGAAGGTTCCCATCAACCGTTGCTCAATAGTGGTGAGACGGTAGTAGTGAGCTTTGTTATTCAAGATGCCCTAGAAGACGATGCAGCAAAAATTCTTACTGTAGCAACTGCTGAGGATGATAGTTATATTGTCTACCGTTTTGGTGAGCAAGATAATATTGAGATTGAGTATCCTAAAGATAAAAGTGATTCTTGGGATAAGTTTCGCTATTCAAATTATAGTCGTAATATTAGCAATGATAGTTTCAAACTACATTTGAACTATCTTGAATTTAGTCATGAAGATGTTAGTTATCGTGTTTATGATTCCTTCTCTGAAGAAGCAGCAATCACCTTTGTTGGTGTAACTGTTACAAAGCTTTCTAGTGGAGATGCGTTTGACGTTGTTGATGTGCAGGCTGTTTCGAGTTCTAAAATTGGTAGTTTAACTAAACTTCGTGACCATAGAAAGATAAAAACACAAAGTGCTTTTGCTATAGCAACATTAGACAATTCAGAGGTTATAGATTCAGATGACCTTAGGTCTGAAGGAATACAAGAAGTTAGTGGCACAGTGTCAGAAGTGAGTGAATCTGATTCAGCGCCTGAAAGTGAAGTATTAGTTGAAGCATTGGTGTCAGACATAGAAATACAAGCAGTAGGTGACCCTTCAACTGAGGTAGATGAGGTTGTTAGTGAAACTTTAGAAGTGGAAATTGATGATGAGCTTGTAGGAAGGCTCGAGCTGCAAATAGCTGCTTCATCAATGGGTTCTCAAGAACTCCTCCAAGGAGTAGAAGATGCCTTTAAGCAACTTAGGGATAACACCCAAAATCCCACAACTGGCATTAGCTACTGGACAGCAGAAAACGAAACTGCGTTTTCAAATGTACGAACAAAAGCACAAGAAATACAAGAAAAATATGTTGTAGCCAAAGAGACTGTAGCACAATTACGAATAGTAACTACAGCAGATGCACAACAACAACTTTTAGATGAACTATCAACTATAAACAACGATATAATAGAGTTAACTGCTAGCTTAGAAAAACTGGAAGCAGTTGCACTTAGCAGTTTTGAAGAAACTCAAGAGAGATTTCTAAATCGTGTTGAAGTAACTAATGATGTTCTAGAGATTAATCCAGAGGTGCTTGCCCTAGAACAAAAAATGAAAGATTTAGTTGATGAGTCACAAAGACTACAGCAGGGTGTTCAACAAGAGTTTAATCAACTTAAACAAGCTACGCTTAATAGCGATACAGGTGTTAGTTACTGGACAAAACTAGATGAAGATGCACTTACAAATGTTCGAAGTCAAGTCCAAGAGGCTGAGCGTAATTATGATTTGGCAATACAAAGTATTGCACAAGCACAAACAGCAACAACTACAGAAGAACAGCAATTGCTTATTGCCAAAGTACTTAATCATTACGAAGCTATAAAAGAGATAAATCGTAATTTACCAACACTAGAAAGTATTGCGAAAAGTAGCTTTGAGGCCAGTCGCACAAAGTACATTACACGAAACAACGCTCAACCTTCAAATGCGTCTCAAGCGACAATTCAAACTGATGCACCAAACGCAGTAAATGAAAGAGATGAACCAAATGCATCAGAAGAAAAGACTTATAGATTGCTTTTAGGTCAGTGTTCTATTTCAGCCTATGAAGGACAGGCTTGTCAGACGAATAGAAACTTAATTTATTCGCTTGGTTATGGAGTTGGAGAACAAAGTGATGGAACTGTTGTAGCTTTTGTCATAGGTCCATTTTTAGCAAATCAGATTAGTGATATTCAAGCAGAGCTGCTGACTGTGTATGGGATTGCTAGCGCTCGAGTGCCTTGAGTTTGACTCCTAACTAATTTTAGTTTTGTATCTCTTTAGTTATTTGATGGCACACGCCTTCAAAAGTATCTCGAATTTCTTCATTAGTAAACCTGATAATAGTTAAACCATAATCTTCTAAAATAGCAGTGCGTTCTGCATCTCGCACTAGTCCTTCAGGCATAAAGTGTGAGTCCCCATCAACTGCGATTACTAATTTGCATTTGGGAATATAGAAATCAACGATAAAGTTGTCAATTGGACGTTGACGTAGCACCTTTACGGAACAACCACGCAAATATTTGTGCCATAGTTTTTGCTCCATGGGTGTCATATTTTTACGGAGTTCACGAGCACGACTCACTAAGTTTCGGTTGTAGGGTAGAAAAAAGGTATCGTGCTGCACAGTTAGTTGATTACTGTAGAAGTGCTGAAAAAGTTATTACAATTCAAGCTTGAGGAGAGGGTGATAAGCTTCCCCCCTTATTAAGGGGGGCTAGGGGGGATTTGCTTTTCGCCTTAGTTCTTGGGTTTATTCTAGTTTTTTGGATTTGGTTTATGGCTTAGGTTTTGAATAATTACCGTTACGACGGTAGTCCTAACTTAATTCAGCATTTTTCTTTTTTAAGATTTAGTTAGTGGCCGATTTGGTGGAGAATTGTACTTTCGACAATCCCCCCGCTCGCTTCGCTCACCGCCCCCCTTTATTAAAGGGGGCTATGGTTTGTTAACGCTCGTCAGTGTCGGTTTTTCTTTCAATCCACTTCAAGAAACTCGACGCACCAAGCGTCAAATAAATATAAACAATCGCAGCTGTATAAAATGGTGGGAAGAGAATAAAGGAATTTGCTTGAAATTCACGCATACGTTGTGTAAGGTCTCGAATAGAAAGTACTGAAAGTAATGCTGTG
>CALHRJ010000023.1 GCA_938038395.1 uncultured Deinococcales bacterium
GCCTTGGGCAGTATCGACTTATGTTTTAGGTGGCACACTTGATAACGGTTTTGTCATTACACCAAAGTATTTTGGCAATGCACGCCTGATTGAAATCGCTATCGCCACACTCACCACTGACCGTGCGCTTCTACTTATGGGTGTACCAGGTACAGGTAAAACATGGGTGGCAGAACACTTAGCTGCCGCTATTTCAGGTAAATCAACCCGACTCATTCAGGGTACTGCGGGTACCAGTGAAGAATCCATTCGCTACGGTTGGAACTACGCTAGTTTAATCGCAGATGGTCCAAGTGAAGCTGCGCTTGTACCGAGTCCAGTCATGCTTGCTATGCAACAAGGCAAGATTGCCAGAGTTGAAGAACTCACCCGTGTTCCTGCAGATGTACAAGATGCACTCATTACAATTCTTTCTGAAAAGCTCTTACCTATTCCAGAATTAAACAAAGAAGTTCAAGCCGTTCAAGGCTTTAATGTGATTGCAACCGCCAATGACCGTGACAAAGGCGTCAATGAATTATCTAGTGCTTTAAAACGTCGCTTTAATACGGTAGTCTTGCCCCTTCCGAGCGATGCAAATGAAGAGATTGACATTGTACGTCGCCGAGTAGATGCACTTGGCTCAACCTTGCAAATGCCTCTCGAAACACCAGCACTAGATGAAATCCGCCGTGTTGTCACCATCTTCCGTGAGTTACGCAATGGTCTTACCGAAGACGGTAAATCCAAGGTCAAATCACCAACTAGTACACTAAGCACAGCCGAGGCCATCTCAGTCGTAAACAGTGGTTTAGCTCTAGCAGCGCACTTTGGCGATGGTACGTTGCAAGCCAAAGACATGGCAGCAGGTTTAGCTGGCGCAGTGGTCAAAGACCCAGTACAGGATAAAGTTATTTGGCAAGAATACTTGGAAACTGTTGTTAGAGAACGTGATGGTTGGCAAGACCTCTATAGAGCTTGTAGTGACCTGAATAGTTAAAATGAATTCAAATGATGAACATATTCATATATTCGGAGTCCGCCATCACGGGCCGGGCTCTGCTAAAGCGCTGAAAAGTGAGTTAGAAGCTTTAGCCCCAGACATCATACTGATTGAAGGGCCGACCGATGCCAGCCACATGATTGAGTGGATGGGTCATGAAGAGCTCGAGCCCCCCGTGGCCCTCGTCATCTATAAAGCTGAGGATCCAAAACAAGCTGGCTACTTCCCCTTTGCAGTCTTTTCACCTGAATACCAAGCCATCCGCTACGGTCTCAGTCAAGACTTGCCTGTACGTTTTATAGACTTACCTCAAGGTATCATGATGGGCGCCAACGCCAAACTCGCCATGCCACAAGGCGAACTAATGAACCAAATCGCCACAGCAGCAGGCTACCAATCCTACGAAGTCTGGTGGAATGACCTGATCGAACAACGCTTCGATACCACAGGTTTGTTCGATGGTATTTCTGAAATGATGGACGCACTGCGCTCACAAGATAATGCAGTAGCTGTACCTCAAGCAATTCCAGTAGATAAACTTCTTGAACACATCCCTGCCGAAGCTCTGGCCAAACTATCACCAGAAGAACTTGAAGACCTTAAAGCCAAACAAGCTGAAGCGATTAAAAAAGGCGAAGACTTAGCAGAAGCTAGAGAAGCTCATATGCGTGAGCGCATTCGCGATGCACAAGCAGAAGGCTATCAAAAGATTGCAATCGTCGTTGGTGCATTTCATGGGCCAGCTATTAAAGCAGAGAAGCTCACTGACGCAGCCTTAGTTGCAACCGATAAAGAACTCTTAGCCCAATACGAAGCGATAGATGTAGATATGGCGTGGGTTCCGTGGAACTACACCCGCCTTTCAACCTATGGTGGCTACGGTGCAGGCTTGCGCTCGCCAGGTTGGTACCAACACCTTTGGGATATGGCTGATATGGGTAGTGAGAGCCCACGAGAAAGTAGCATTGCGTGGCTTAGTAAAGTAGGTCAGCTACTCCGCAAAGAAGGCTTTGCCACCTCTGCTGCCCATGTACTTGAAAGCTTGCGCTTAGCAGAATCTTTAGCAGCAATCAGAGATTTACCCTTTGCAGGCTTGAAAGAATTAAACGAAGCAATCATTACTGTACTGTGTTTTGGTAACTCAACACCCTTACAGCTCATTCAAAAAGAACTTGTCATTGGCGAGCGTATGGGCACAGTACCGATAGATGCACCCATGGTGCCGTTGCAGCGAGACTTATATGCAGAACAACGCCGTTTAAGACTGCGTCCAGATGCTGAAGCAAGCACCCTAAATCTAGACTTGCGAAAAGACGAAGATTTAGAACGCTCACACCTACTGCACAGACTGAAATTGATTGATGTACCTTGGGGCGAAATCGTACCGATTCGGGCTAAGTCTGGTAATTATAAAGAGATCTGGCGACTTGAGTGGAAACCAGAATTTGCACTTAAGGTCGTTGAAGCATCTCAGTGGGGCAATACCGTTAGAGAAGCAGCCTTAAGCTACGCCCAAGACCAAGCACAAAAAGCTGAGAACCTCGCTAGGCTCACTGAATTACTGGATAAAGTAATTTTAGCTGAACTTCCTGAAGTTATCGAAGTCCTCATGCAACAACTTGAAGACAAAGCTGCGCTCAGTAGCGATGTTGTTCATATGATGGCAGCTTTACCACCACTGGTTCGAATCTCACGCTACGGCAGTGTGCGCTCGACTGATAAAGGCATGATTGACCGTGTTGTTGAAAGTTTAGTAAAGCGCATTTGTGTCTCTTTGCCAACTGCAACCCACAATATAGCGCAGGATGTAGCAACGGATATGCTCGAGCACATCAACCGTACCCACGACATCATGCTGAAACTCCGTAACACAGAATTTACAACCCTCTGGCAAAATAGCCTAGCAGACATCTGCGATGCGCCCAAAAGTCATGGTCTGCTTGCAGGTCGCAGTTGTCGCATCCTCTTTGATGCACAACGACTAGACCATGATGAAACCAAGTTGCGAATGCAGCGCAGTCTATTCCTTGAGCCGATTGCGAACCAAGAGCTCGAGCAGCTCATGGAAGCTGCCTTTTGGCTAGAAGGCTTCCTAAAAGGTAGCGATTTACTCCTACTGCACGATGAAAGCCTCTGGGACTTAATTGATAAATGGGTCAATGAACTAGAGGGGGAACGCTTTGTTCACATGCTGCCACTTCTGCGAAAAGCATTCTCAGAATTTAGTGAGTCTACCAGACAACAAATTCGTGAAAAACTACAAGCAGAAAAGAATAGTGATGTAGTTGAGCACAAGTTAACCAGAGAATATGACGAGGAAAGCGCTAAAGCAATGCTACCCTTTATAGAAATGATTTTAGGATAATCATGACAAAGAATCCAGCTAATCTAAACCCAAATGATCTAAACCCAAATGATCTACTACCAACTATCGCTGATAGGGTTTTCACCAATTCACAAAACAGCTTAGGAGATACAGCTACATCTTCTAAAATGACCTTTAGCAATATTGAAAACATACCTACTGATATAAATCCTCAAACTAATTTAGTCGTCAATACCGATACAGAAGCTAGCACAGAACTTAATGCTGAAGAAAACGAACCAGTCATAATCGAACGTGACCGTCGTTGGCGCTTAATTTTGGGCAAAGACGAGAACGAACAAGGTCAACAAAAACCTCAAGACCAACTCATGCAACAAGAAGCAGAAAGTGCTGAAGGTAGCGGTGAGTCTGGCGATGACGAAGGCGACAGTAGCGAAGGTCTCTCAGACGAAGACCAAGCTATGGATGATGCATTAGACTCTCTCTACGGCGAAGGTGACATGGGCGGTAGTGCAGATTCTCAACCAGACATAGCTCGCTGGCTGGGCGACATCCACCGCTATTTCCCTGATGCCATTGTTCAAGTTATGCAACAAGATATCTTAAAGAAGTTAAACTTAAGAAAAATATTATCTGAACCAGAACTTCTTAAAGAAATCAAACCAAACATGGAACTGGTAAGTAAGATACTTATGCTCAATTCCATCTTGCCAGCTGAGACAAAAGAAACTGCTAGGCAAATCGTGCAGCAACTTGTCGATGAACTTAAAGAGAAGCTGGAGTACCCACTCTTGCAAGCAATCAATGGCAGCCTCAATCGTTCAATCAAAATCCGTAATCCTCGTAAGCACAAAGACATCAATTGGTATAAAACTATTCATGCAAATCTCAAGCACTACATGCCTGATAAGAAAACTGTTGTGCCTGAACAACTTATTGGCTATGGTAAGCAGCGTTCTTCATTACATGATGTTGTGCTTTGTATAGACCAAAGTGGAAGTATGTCGAAGTCTGTTGTTTATGCCAGTATCTTTGGCTCAGTCATGGCATCCTTACCCGCCATTGACCTCAAGCTAATCTTGTTCGATACAGCAGTGGTCGATATGACCGACAAACTCCAAGACCCTGTTGAGATGCTTTTTGGCATCCGCCTGCGTGGTGGTACGAATATTGATAGAGCTTTAACGTACTGTCAACAGAATATCGGTAGACCTAAAGACACGGTTATGGTGCTCATCAGTGATTTGTTTGAAGGTGGCAATAAGGACAATATGAAACGTCGCGCTGCTGAACTTGTAAGCTCAGGTGTCAATGTCATCGTGTTACTTGCCCTTAGTGATGATGGTGCTCCACGCTACGACAAAGCAATGGCAGCAGACTTAGCAGCTTTAGGTATTCCATGTTTTGCTTGTACACCAAAGCATTTCCCAGATTTGATGGGCACCGCACTTAGTGGTCACGATGTTCGTGAATGGGCGAGTTCTAACAATATCGGCATGGCTTAGGTTTAGAAAAGACATAACTATTCTCAAAGGTTATATCTTTAGAGATGGTAACGGTTTTTAATCTACATCAGGCACTTATTATAGTTTTTAAAATAATTTTTGGCTCGAGCTTTGGCTCGAGCCTTTTTCTATACCCTTTTAATTTAACTTAGCTATATCAACGAAAACCACGTTCCTATTTTAAATCATCATCTCGCCTATCTAAAATTGTATTAACTTTTTCTCTAATTTCGTCATTATGCAACTTAGGCTCGAGCGCCGTAAGCGCCCACTTAGCATCTGGTAAGTCTTTTTCTAAACACAAATACAAGAATTCTACCGCTTCTTGTGCTGGTGATGCACCTAAGGACGTTAACAGAATACGTTGAAGTTGTTCGTCTTCAAACTCATCATAATTTGATGTAACTTTTTGGATGGCTTCAGGAAGGCTCGAGCTAGCCAAAGAAGCCATCGCTTCAGCTGCTAGAATTTCATCCTCTTCAAACAAAAACCCACTCACCAAATCAACCGATGCTTGACTCGGCACCTTCGCCAAAAGTGCATCAAAACAATTTCCTAAAACCCTAGCATCCTCATCACCAATACGTATTTTTAAACGCAGCATAGGTCCAACAATTTCAGCAGGACCATATATACTAGCCCTTACAGCTTCAGCACGAACACGGCGGCTATCATCTGCGATTAAGTCTGCTAAAATTTCCATCAGTACTGTTGTATCGGTAACTGCTCGTTGCATAAGCGCTTCAATAGAAGCGATTCGTAAGGAAACAGCAGAGTCTTCATAGCCACCACGTACGGGCTCGAGCTGCACTGTTTTACACCCAGAAATATAGACCCCTGAATCTTGCCACAACAAATCATGCAGTGCCTTTATAATGGCAACCTTACCCCAACACTGTGGGTCTCGGTCTGCACCATTTTCACTTAGGCGATAAAAGCATCTTTCTAAGTCATCACACAAAGCTGTTTCATACCATTCAGCAATCAAGGGTGCTGCTTTAGCAACAACCATGCCACTTTGCTTTTCAACAATAGTTTTAAGTTCTATAACTGCTTCTGGCGAATTGCCTTCATCACGCAGCTTAGTTATTTTTTGAAAGGCTTCTTTGATTGGGTCTTTACGAGGCGGCATCTGAATTTAAGTATATCAAAAAATATTGGTTGCTTTACCATCTAAGCTAAGACTATTCTTTTGCTCCCAAAACTTTTCTACACCCTCTTTGCCTAAATCATCAAAGTAAGGCACCAGCTCCGTGTCGCCACGTTGTCCTTGAAACTCAAAGAAAGGAACACCCGTACCACAAGAACCTTGGGTTAGCTCAATTTCTATATCAAAAATTTGCCTTGAACCCGCCATTGGGGGAAATAAATCAACAAATTCTTCCCACTCGCTATCTCTAGGGTGTATGACTTTAGCTGTGCCATAAACTCGAAAAATCCAAGGCTCGCCTTCAAAAGCACAAAACATCAAAGTAATTCTATTGAGTTCTTGCAAGTGAGCGGCAGTTTCATTGCCGCTACCTGAAAGATTCAACCAGACTATTCTATTGTTCGATAAAATTCTAAGGCTATCCAAGCCTTTAGGTGAAACATTCACACGACCATCTGGTGCTGCTGTTGCCACAAAAAACATCTTTTGCGCTATTATGAACTTTTTGGCCTTTTCGGTTAGTTCTGTTCTTGCCATAGGTAACACCAGCTTTCTTAAAATCTTATGCTGCTAGTCTAGTTTTTGTATAGAAATGATACATCTAGCGTGCATCTCAAAATCCTAGACACACAGATAACAAGAAACACCTTAATAACTAAGGCATATCATATGCTATCTCTTGAACTTATTCAAGCTAAATGGGTGCGTCCCGTTAGAGGTTGAATAAATATCCAGACTAATCATTAGAATATTCCAGTTAATAGGGACGCACCTTGGAAGTTTTGTAAAAAGCAAAAAACTTCTATTTGTGCTAAGCCCATTTTCAACCTTGGATGGGACGCACCCAAGCTAAATTTATAGGATTGTGTTTTTTGTTTAAGGCTTGCTTACCAGTAACCTAGGACACGGGCAACTTTAGGCTCGAGCTTATTGTAGTGGTCTTCAGTAATGTCTTGAATGGGTTTATCCATATCATGTGCCAAATAACATTTGGCTGCAAATTCAAGATAATCTCTAAAGGTTGGGTCAGATAAGGTTTGAGGTAACAACACTTGCATGTGGTGTGTCAAAATCATCTTTGCAAGATAAATCGCAACACGGCGCTCATCTTCAGTAATATGACTGGTATCAACATCTGGCTGTACGCTCAAATTGGTTGCAGCACGTTCTACCTTTGCTGTTTTGCTGTGGTGTAAACACACATTACACATAGGTCTTTTATGCTCTGAGACTGTATCAGTAGGTGTTTCACAGACCTCACAAATTTGCCAGCCCTCTGCTTGACGCTGCGCTCGGCGCTCGAGCAACGAACGTGCAAGCCTCATCGTCGGTTGAATCAGTGGTTCAGGTAAATCAGTAACATCTTTACTTAACTTTGAGAGTGCAACAGCATCTACAGGTATTGAGTGCTTTTTAGCAGTATAGCCAGCATCCTTATTTGCTTGCTGCTTAGACTCATGTTCTCGACTATTGCCACCTACCCGAAAACGAATATCTTTTAGGTCTTTAATGCCAAACTTAACTTTATAAACATCTAAGAATTTTTGTCTTTGGATGGTTAGGTGTGTGCCTGTTTCGCTATCTGGCACTTCGACAAAAAGTGTATTGTCTTTAAAGCTTCGGGCAGTTGTAAACTTCGCTAGTTCAGGACCAACTACTTGATGCCACAACACAACAACTTCAGCCTTTTTGATACTGCGTTTTATACCGCCTTTTTTAAAGACTTCCCCGACTAAGTCAGTCATAGAATGTGGTTTTTTAGCTGCCATACTTGTTTCAATCACTCTCTACTTTAGGAAAAATCTGTCAAAAAGGGGTTAAAAAAGCGCCCGCAGTTAACGGACGCACTATAGTTATGGTTTAGTCACTAAACTAGCAACTAAGCTTTGCTTGATTAGAGACCTGAAAGGTCGTAGTTTTTCTTGATGAAGCTTTCCCACTGCTCAGGCACGTCTTCTTCTGGGAAGATAGCCTCTACAGGGCAAGCAGGTACACATGCACCGCAATCGATGCACTCTTCTGGCTGGATATAGAACTGATCATCTGCATCATAGATACACTCTACTGGGCAAACGTCAACACAAGCTTGGTCTTTGGTGCCAATGCATGGTTCAACAATAATATGTGGCATGTTATCTCCTAAAACAGTTAAGTTTGAAATACTAAAGTTTCTAAAATTATTTTTAACTAATTTGCAGGTGTTGTCAAGCTCTAGATTTGCTGTATAAAAAAATCATCACTATCACCTACACTGCAAGGTTAAACACTCACTTAGTATCCTAACACTTATACCTTATTTTATACCATAAATAATGAGTGTTTACTGACATTTACTAACTAACAAAGCAGTAAACACTAACAAATCCTAATAACAGATCTTAGTAACTTCCAGCCTGACCAGAATCATGGACTGCAGTGATGTAGCGTTCCATACGCTCTAAGTCTTTTTCTCTAGCCCAGACTATGCGACTACCCTTATTGGTACTTGAGATTAGTTTATACGGGCTCGAGCGCCCCTGATCTATCTGCGAGATGATATAGCGCTCTTCATCATAAATAACTTCTTCACCCACATCATAAATATGCGGATAAGTTTCAGTATCATCAAATTGACTTGTAACCTGCTCAACTGCACCGTCTAAATCGGCAATAGTCTCTACAACTTGGCTTTCAAGATGCTCTTGTTCATTCATAACTTAAGCATACACGACCAGCCTAGTTATGTACTAGGCACAGTTTAGGTATTTGTTTTAGAGATGCTTTAGGGTTTAATTTCTAAATGCCAAAGACTTGTCTAGCCTTACGCTCATCTTCAACAAGCTGTGCTTTGACTTCTTCTATACCCGCAAACTTAATTTGACTGCGTAAAAACTCTTTAAAATGAACCGTCACATTTTGATCGTACAAATTACCTGAAAAATCAAAAACATGCACTTCAAGTGAAGGCGGTTGTTCTTCAAAGCTAGGTCTAGCTCCCACATTTGCCATACCAAAGTGCCTGCCATGACTAGACTCTATCTCTACTGCAAACACCCCATTTGGCAAAGCCTTTTTCTCTGCAACCATTATATTTGCAGTTGGATACCCAATGCCGCGCCCACGCTTTTGTCCTTCTTGTACTGTACCAATAGCAAAATAGTCATGCCCTAAATAGCGAGCAGCTTCTTTAACATTCGCTTCTTGAATCTGTAAACGAATGAATGATGACTTGATAGGTCGTCCTTCTAAATCAAGTAAATCAAAATTCTCAACGCAGCCACACATTTCTTTTAAATCTTCTATGCCACCTTCACGCTTATGGCCAAACCTAAAGTCTTCACCGACTATTATCTCTTTTGGGTTTAAGGCTTTAAGCTGGTCTAAAAAAACATGTTTATCTGTCTTAGCATAGTCAAAGTCAAAGGGAATCAACACGATTGCATCTAATGCGAATGTAGACATTAGCTTAAGTTTTTCTTCGTAGCTACTTAAAAAGCGAACGCCTTGTAGTAGTGACTTTGGTGGGGGTTGAAAACTGACGACAACACTACTCACATTTAAGTCGTTGCTGCGCTTCTTGAGGTGCTCGAGCAGCATCTTGTGCCCCAAGTGCAATCCATCAAATGTACCCAAACACAACACAGGATTTTGCACTAAGTTCTCTGCAAAAAGTTCTGATAAATCGTGAAATATGTTAGTGCTTGACATCAAGCCATAAGGTACGTGTTCTAGCAAATCACTTCAAGGGCAGTAACACTCAGAAACGTCACTAGCAAAGTTTGGTAAACTAGTTGTATCAATCTGCACTAAAGTTAGAGAATCAAACTTTCTATGAGAATTCCTGAAGATAAAGCTATTGAACATCGCATTGATTACAAGATTATTGTCGATATATATGAAGGTGATGGCGGTTATGCCATGGCCTGGCACGCTTACCTAGAAAATAGTTTAAGCTTTCCATTCATTGCTAAAGATATTACGCAATCTTCTGGCAAACATCTGAACATTACAGGCATGTTAGATGCAGAAGAATGTAGCGATGGTATGTATGTTTATTTCACAACAACTTCTGACACATCTACAGATGAATTACCCATAAATCTGGAAGACCTAGAGCTTGTCTCTGGAGATGATGAAACTAAGCAGGCTGTCAAAGATTGGCGCTACTGGTGCGCTAGGGGTTACAGACTTGCTAATTTTGACGAATACTCTGAATTTAACGAAGAAGACACTTGATAACCAAACACTGAGTAACTAAACACTCAAACTTATTCAGTGCAACCAATAGTTGCTCACATCATTTCATTCAGAAGCAGTAGGCTAAAACTAATACTATTACTGCCTAACAGTACAGAATTTTGGCTCTTTGAGCTTTGAAGAGGTATCTCCTTACAGAACTACAAAAATGTATATAGAAGCTCTTCCACGATTTGTTGAACCTCAGACAAATCGGCGAGCGGAGGCGAGTAAGAACAAATCCGTTCAGCTGAGGTCAACATTACGTGGAAACACTATAGTTATCGAGCTTTTTAGTGCATTGTAGACTGACTTACCACCTGATTAATCATAGAACCACAATGTTTAGAAATGCGGACTTATTTTTCAAAAAGTTCCTACGCATGTTCTAGGTAACGAGTTCAAAAATACAAACAAATCCTCATAGGCGCTTTAGAATATCATCACACTTCCGTTAATAAATATGATTCTAAAAAGAAGCAACTTTTTTGTAATAGCTTAAGGAGCATTATACAACTAGTTAGGTCTAACAAAACTCTAGAAAGAATGTCAAATAAATATCAATCGCTTTATGTACTAGCTCAAAAAAAGTCAAACCTTTAGGAATGTTTAGTTTTTGTTTTTCCAAATACTATTCGGCAACTAAATCATAAAATTCATCAGTACTATTATCACCAGATCATTCAAATCATAGAAAGCAGATACTACATTTTCAATGAATACTTACGATATACTACTTTCACAAGTAGCATCAACACAATCTGCCAAACATGATTTGCACAGTGAGGATAATTCACATAGCGAGCGCAATTCACATAGCGAGCATAATTCACATAGCGAGCATAATTCACACAGTGAGTACACTAAGCATGATTTTCACTCTATAATTGATCTACAAAGCAACAGTACCTCTACGCTGAATACTTACGATATATTACTTTCAAGTGTCAAACCATCTGATGAGCAGGATCTAGCTAGTGAGGAGGATTTAGCTAGTGAGGAGGATTTAGCTAGTGAATATGAATTAATATCAGAACCTGACCTACATAAAAAAAGTCAATATTTACAAGGTTTTTTTGAAGTAATACATGCCTTGAATCATAATTTACCTTTTGATAATACAATTAATCTCTTACTTGAAAAACTGGTTAACCTAACTAGTGAAGAAAATGTAGCTATTACTATAATTAACGAAGATAAGACCGAATTTGAATACATTACTGGTATTGGTTTATATGAGCACTTAGTTGGCTATCGGCAAGACAGAACAAAAGGCTTACACAGTGAACTGTGGGAAACACAAGAACCTATCTATATCGAAGATTATCAGAGTTATGAACAAAAAATCACCGACGTTAGGTTTTCAGAAATCAGATCTATCGTTCTAATTCCTCTTACAACAGGAAAAGAAATTTTAGGCGTAGTAAGTATTGCTAGTTTACAAACAAAGAACTTTGATCAAGTAACAATAAGTTTACTAGAGAATTATGTGCCCTTAGCTTCAAATGTCATTAAAAGTGCCAAACTAAAAACCGAATTGCAACGAAAAAACAACTATCTTGAAGTTTTACAGAATTCCTCCCTAAGTATTATTGATCACTTAAAACCTAGTGAGCTATACCGTTCTTTAGTTGAGGGCATTGTTAACTTCATCGGCTATGGTGAAGCCTTTTTGTGTCTCTCTAAACAAGATTCGCTTCACTGGGTTGCAGACACCTTAAATTCAGATTCAGTCGATAACGCTCTAATTCAAAGAGCAGGCGTGATAGAACAGATTTGCAAAGACAAAGAAGTAATGTTTATCAACGATTATCAAAATGACGATCAACCTTTAGATATTATTCCTTTTAAGATAAGATCCATCGGCTTCATTCCACTTATTCAAAAGGGTAAGATGATTGGCATTTTGGGCATTGTTTCACCAGAACAATTTACTTTTGACAAAACACTAAAACACATCTTAGAAAATTATGGGGAACTTGCTTCAACAACGATTATCAATGCTCAGACTCATCAGGATTTGGAATGGAAAACAAAAGAATTAGCTTTACTCAATGAATTACAAAAATCTATGTCTTACCAACTTGAGCTGAGTCAATTACTAGATATCAGTCTTAAAAATATTATTAAAGTATTTCAAAGTTCATCTGGTTATTTCAGAGTCTTAAAAGGCGATTATTTCGTAATGACACATTCTGAAGGCATCGATACGTCAACACTTTTCGAAAAAGTGCACATACAAGAAGACACTATACAAGAACTTATAAAAACCAAACAACCAATGATTCTCAGTAGCAAGACTGATGCTCTATGTATCGCTCAAAATCAAAAAGCACTTGTTATTGCACCTATTTTTATTGGTACTAAGATTTATGGCACACTTAGTCTTGGACACAAACAAGACGACGTAAAAGTCAACTTAGAACTTCTTCAAAATGTTACTGAGCTTATCGCTATGGCTATCAATAACGCACAACTTCATGGCAGAATTAAAAAAGACCTTATACGTACAGAAGCATTTTATAAAGTAGGTCAAACAATAGATACCTTTTATAGTATTGATGATGTCGTTACTAATATTGCAGAAATATGTAGAGAAGCACTAGAAGCTCGTTGGGCTGTCATATACCGAATTGACCAAGATGAACAAGTGATTACGACCCAAGCTCGAGCCCAGCTCGCAAACGAAAAAAGCTTCAGGTTCATGGACTATGATAACCTTATGGAGAGCTTCACAGGATGGGTGATGAAGCAGCAAGAATCAATCCTGATGGATGATGTATCTAGTCATCATCTAGGTGAAAAAATAAGATATCAAACACTAAATCTAAATATCGGAAGTATGATTGTAGTGCCTTTAGTATATCAAGGTCTATCATTAGGCTCACTTGGATTTATAAATAGAAGAACAGACGAGAACTTCAGCAACTCAGACTTACACCTCGCCGAAACTATAGCGAATCAGACAGTATCTACAATAGTGCAACATGAGCTAAGTCAACAACTAGAATTTCAAGCTTACCATGATTCACTAACAACCTTACCCAATAGAAAATTTTTTGAGAGCGAAGTGGAACGTCTCATCGCACATAGTGTAACAAACAAAAACAAATTAGCTGTTATGTTTCTTGACCTTGATGGCTTTAAACATATTAACGATACGCTTGGCCATGATGTCGGTGACCTATTACTCAAAATTGTTGCTAAACGCATAAAATCAAGTGCCAGAACACAAGATATCGTTGCAAGGCTAGGTGGTGATGAGTTTGGAATTATTGTAAGAGATCTTGCCCCCGATGATAAGCCCTATGATATCGCAAAAAGAATACTAGAAAGTTTTAATGATTCATTTATTCTAGGGAGTTACAGCCTTAAAGTCAGTACAAGCATTGGTTTAAGTATTTATCCCGAGCACGGTGATAATTTACAAACACTTTTAAAACATGCAGACAGTGCCATGTACGCTGCAAAACATGGTGGGAAAAATAATATAAGAATATTCATCCCTGAATACAGTGTGGCACTACAAAAAAGATTAGAAATCGAAAACGATTTAAAACATGCATTAAAAGAAAAGAAATTGGAACTTTTCTACCAACCACAAATCGATTTACAATCCGAAAGATGGATAGGCGCAGAAGCACTTATTCGCTGGAAACACCCTACAAAAGGTTATATAGCGCCGAGCGACTTTATACCAATTAGTGAAGAAAGTACTCTCATTGTAGATATAGGAAATTGGGTGCTTGATGAAGCCTGTAAACAAGCTTCCTTTTGGCAAACCATATGTAACTCCCCTCCTACTGTAGCTGTGAATATTTCATCATCTCAGTTTGAAGCAAAAGACTTTATTGACATTATAAAAGGTACCTTAGAAAAACATCACCTCGATCCAACATACTTAGAACTTGAAGTAACTGAAAGTGTTATGATGAATGATGTTAATCTTGTTGTACAACATTTAAAAGAACTACAAGCAATGGGCATAAAAATTGCGATTGATGACTTTGGTACAGGTTACTCATCCCTTCAGTATCTCAACACACTGCCTATTGACAAGCTTAAAATTGATAAAACTTTTGTTGATCAAATCAACCAAGGTACTCAAACACCCTTAGTTACAGGTATTCTAACGCTGGCGCAAAGTCTAAACCTGATAAGCGTCGCAGAAGGTATTGAAGAAAAAGAACAAGCTGATTTTTTACGCTTTTATGGATGTGAACAAGCTCAAGGTTTTTACTTTGCAAAACCCTTAACTGCTGATGAATTCTCCACCAGCTATGTCCAAAACAGAAGTAAACTTGATACTGCAGCACCTTTAGATTCTTTAACCCTTAAGCTACCTGAAGTTGCAACGAGTCAATCAACATCATAAAAATGTCAGTTGACATTTACACTTCCAACGACAGTACTCAATGATGTCAAATCAGACTCAAATTTTATGCCTTCAATAAGTAAGGAGTGAATTAATCTATCTTCAATTATTTAAAGTGCCCATACTTAACTTGTCAAATTTCCAAGACACAGGAGCTACGTATTTTCAACTTTATCAATCGTTGCTTGCATAGTTTCATTCGAAATTTCTCGCAAAACTTCTCCACTTGAAGGTAAGGAAATTGTCTGTACAGCTATCTTCCCATTTACAATACTACACAAGTTAAAACTAGGATTATCCATAACTCGTAATCCATCTTTGAAGGTGATGTCAAAGTGGGAATGTAAACCAGAACTAATAAAGCAAGGTATATCCCCTAAAAAGCTCATTTGGTTGTAGTGAACATGTCCACATAAGATAGCTGCAACATTTTTATTTTCAAGTCTTTCTTGAAATTCTTCAGCATTTTTCAACAGAATGCTTGACAGTACTGGAATAGCTACAGAAGTAGGTGGATGGTGAATGACAATAACTTTAGGAATATCTGGAGACAAATCCAACATCTCACTTAACCAATCAAGTTGGTGAGCACTTAATTCACCAGATAGTTTCTCAGGAATACTAGAATCAAGCGTAATGATGTGAACACCATCAAATATTTGACTATAATTATAGGGTTCACTACTAGGGGTTACATCTGGAACAAAAGTTTTATAAAACACTTCTCTAATATCATGATTACCCAGTGTTACTAAGACAGGCATGGCTAAGGTGTCTAAAAGTTCTTTGACTAAGGTAGTATCAGCTTCGTTACTTGTGTCGGTTAAATCGCCACTCACTACAACAAATTCAGGCGCTGGTTCTAACGCCTGAATCATCTCTATAGCATTCTTTAGATTGATGCTCGTATCTGGCTCACCTTGTGCTTCAAAATCTGGGTTTAAATGTAAATCACTCAAATGCACAAATGTTGTCATACTACCACCTCATTTATAAAACTTAAGCAGTAGCATGGACTGTGCCCATCAATAATAAAATACAATACTCAAAAATTCAATCATGACACTACTTAAAATCTTAATTTTAAACAACTCTAACTAAATAAATCGCATTTGATTATTCCAAACATGGACGCAGCCCATCCTACAAGCTTCCTCTTTAAGAAATATCAAAACTCAACTTGCCGTCATCTTTAATAACTTCAACCTTCCCACCATCAGCAAGCTTGCCGAACAAGACCTCTTCAGCCAATGGCTTCTTGATATGTTCTTGAATGACACGTCCAAGCGGTCTAGCACCATAAAGTGGATCGTAGCCTTCTTTAGCCAACCACTCTCTAGCCTCGCTACTCAAGACAAGTTCAACTTTTTGGTCTGCTAACTGTGCAGCAAGTTCTTTAATAAACTTATCTACAATTGAAAGCATAACTTCTTCTTGCAACGGCGCAAACTGGACTACGGCATCAAGACGGTTACGGAACTCAGGTGTAAAGGTTTCTTTAATTGCGTCCATACTTACTTCAGCATTGGTACCGCCTTTAAAGCCTAAAGCATCTTTTGATGCTTCGCTTGCACCAGCATTGGTCGTCATGATGATAATAGTATTTCGGAAATCAACAGTTTTACCATTATGGTCAGTTAGTTTTCCGTAATCCATTACTTGAAGTAAGATCGCAAAAATATCTGGATGCGCTTTTTCAATTTCATCAAGCAGCAACACGCTATGTGGCTTTTGAATAATAGCATCCGTTAATAAGCCACCTTGA
>CALHRJ010000024.1 GCA_938038395.1 uncultured Deinococcales bacterium
TAACTATGCGTATCTTGCTTGCAAGCAGTGAAGTCTTTCCTTTTAGTAAAACAGGTGGTTTAGCAGATGTTGCTGCTGCACTACCCAAAGCACTCGTTGAGAACGGTCATGAAGTTCTTGTCGTAAGTCCTTGGTATAAGACTTTAAAAGCTGTTACCGATGCTGATGGTGAAGCTGTTGCACCTCTATGGATAGGTGATATAGAAATTCCCTTTGCTGGAGGTTTTGAGACTGTTGGTATAGGTGAATTACAACAAGATGGCGTGCGCTATGCATTCATAGGTCACAGTGTATTTAACCGAGATGGCATTTATGGTTTTGAAGATGATACAGAGCGCTTTGCTTTGTTTAGTCGTGCTATTCCTCAAGTCGCAGAACGGGTTATGTTTTTGCCTGACGTGGTTCATGCTAATGACTGGCACAGTGCCTACTTACCCATGATCCTAAAACATGGCTGGCATTTACCAGAAGGATTTGTAAATGTGCCAAGTGTATTTACTGTTCATAATGTTCAGCACCAAGGTGTAGGGGACTTAGAAGCATTGACCTATGCTATGAGATTACCGACGGAGCTCGAGCCGAATTACTTTAAACATTTTGGTACTGCAAACGCTATGCAAGCAGGTTTAGGCTTTGCGGATTGGGTAACAACTGTCAGCCCAACCTACGCTGAAGAACTCAAAACAGTAGACTATGGTTATGGCTTAGATGGCACCTTTCGGTTTATTTCTGAAAAGCTATCAGGCATACTCAATGGCATTGATACAGATATTTGGAATCCAGCAACAGATAGCTTGCTTGAAAAACACTATAGTAGTGCGAAGGACATCAAAGAATCAAAAGAAGCTGCGAAGATTGCCCTTTCCAAAGCCTTTGAAATGAATGGATTAGAGCGACCTCTTATGGCGGTTGTCAGTCGTTTGGCTGAGCAAAAAGGTTTAGATATATTTTTAGAAGCAATTGATGGATTGATGGAACAAGGCTGGAACATTATGATTTTAGGCTCGGGTGATGCAGATATGGAAGCACAAATCCCTGAGTTAAGCGCTAAGTTCCCTCGGCGACTAGGTTACTTGATTGGCTATGATGAAGCACTTGCCCATAAAATTTACGCAGCAGCAGATGCCTTAGCAATCCCAAGTCGTTTTGAGCCTTGTGGTCTAACCCAACTTATCGCTATGAGATACGGCACCTTACCAATTGCTCGGTCAACAGGTGGTTTGAAAGATACTATTAAGCATGCAGAAACAGGATTTTTGTTTGAAGATATTACAAAAGATGGCTTGCTGTGGGCAGCACATGAAGCAAAACAAGTCTATGAATCTGATGCATGGGCTACTATGATTAAAGCTGCCATGGAACAAGATTTTTCATGGAAAAGTTCCGCACTCGCTTACGAAAACTTGTATAAGAAGTTGATTGCTTAGATGATCTATATAGAAGGATGTTATTTATGGCTGATATGACTTGGCGTGATGCGCTTTCACAAGGGAATCTTAGCGAAGCTAAAAAACGTTATCTTGAAAGTGATGAGCAATTTGTTCTAGAAAGCCATTTTTGGCTTGATTTGCAAAGTCTACAAAAGCATCTTCGTGCTAAGCACTGGCAAAGGGCTTACAACGTCATCGAAGTTCTTGAACTACCTAAGATAGGTTCAGAAGAACTTGTAGATAGAGAGGGTATTTTGGCAGAAATTAAGGTCTTAAAAGAATCTAGTATTTTGCTAGATCGACGTAGGGCAGATGAAGCACTTGCCAGTTTAGAGTCAGTTGTTCAACCATTGCTACAAGCTGAAAAAAAATGTCAGCAAGGTACAGCTAGCATTTTTCAAAATGACATAGAGCAAGCTAAGACGCTCTTTGCGGAGTCGCTCGAGCTCGACAGCCTCCACTATCGTTCACTCACTAACTTAGGAAATATCCACTTAGAATCTACAGACGTAGATAGTGCCATTGTCTACTACGAAAAAGCCTTAGCAATCAAAGATGATTTTGGCAATGCCTTGCATAATTTAGGTGTAGCTTATAGGCAAAAAGGGCAAATTGCTAAAAGTGTAAAGCTCATCAAAAAAGCACAAGCTAATGTACGCAAAACAGAAGAAGGTGATGCAAGAGGTGAGTTATCTTCAGGTATCAGTAAATCGCTTGGCGGTATGTTTAGTGGAAAGATGATGCGCTATGGATTTTATGGTTTGGCGATTGTAATCGTACTGTATATTCTAAGATCTAGAGGTATGTTTTAGATTTTTAAGTGATGCTGAGTTTGAAAATGCTGATAGTAAGTAAACTAGTTTGAAACGTCAGGAGTCTAACCGTATTCTATTTTACAGATATATATTAAGTTCAAAGATACCCTGAATTATTGAATTAAGTAGAATTGATATGAAAGCCTTGCATTAGCTTAACTATAAATCCATTAATAAGCCGAGAAACCTAGTCTGTAGGTTTCTCGGCTTTCTTTTGTATAGTGGTAAGAACTATTGAAAGGTATAAATATCTTTAGAGGCAACTAGTATTGTTATCTGTAAATTATTTTAATAAAGCTATCGAACTACCACTAACTGTCCATCAATATATTCCAAAATAGGGAAAGACTCTGGTAGCAGACCGCTATGTCTGTCTTCTGTAAAGTGGTAAAGCCCATGCGCTCCAACACGTTGTGGTGTGGAAACTAAACCATCGCGTATACCTAGTCTTAAGGGCCAAGTTTCTAGTTGAATGTTGTAACCACTTTGATATCCCATAAAGCCCATGCCCCTTGTAGCGCCTTCACGCAGCATTTGTATGGTGTCGCTGGTATAGGCTGCAGTAGCAAGTTCTACTGCATTAGCAGCAGGATTGTTAGCAGTATAGCGCTGTCTATAAGCTGAAAATGCTTGGTAAGCGATTTGCTGAGGGAATGGATTGAAGCTTTCAGTACGAGGTACAAGCCTTGCACCAATAAGTTTTTGGTCAGGTAGTTGTGGATTAGGGACGTAGATTGCCCCTTCATAACCACGTTCTCTCAAGCTTGTATAAGCTAGGCTAACTAGATTGTCGTTATCCCAGACTATAACCGCTTCAGCTTGTTTGCTAGCTACAAATAGAGCTTCTGGCATGAGGTTGTTTGCATAAACATCGTAGCCTTGGCTAACGCGCAGCTCGAGCCCTTGCCTTGCAGCTTCTTGTTGCACATAACTCTGTACCGCAGGCTGACTACTCATAATCGCTACGCTTCTTAAGCCCATCGCTTTTACATCTATGAGCATGCGCTCTAAACTCAAGTGCTGCGGCGCAGCTATACTAAACATCCACTTTGTACTATCGATGCTAGGGTGATGGCTTAAGCTCAAAATAGGTGTGCGAAGGATATCGGCATTTTGGGCCAGCATAGAGGCAGCTTGTTGGCTCGAGCAGCAAATAATCACGTGCACTTCATCATTTCTGACGAGTACGTTTGCTAGTGCCAAAGTATTTGAAACTTGACTTTGATCGTCACGAGCAAAGACCTTAATAGGTAAACCGAACCATCCTTGTGCTAATTCTGCGGCTAGAAGGTCAAAACCACCAGCTTGGATGGCACCTTTTCCAGACTGTGGACCCGTTTGGGAAAGGATAATACCAATTCGAAGTTCGTTGGCTATGGCACCAGTTGTGGCTGGAGCTTGCGGTTGAATTGAAGCCTGAGTTTGTGCTTGGCCAAAAGATAAACCAAAGCACAGTAGCAAGAGCATCAATAGGATGACTTGTTTAGCCATTAATGGCTTATGAATGCTAGATATTTGAAAAGTAGTTTTTTGAAAGTTCATAAAAGTTTGTAAGTCCAGCACTATTCTTTGAATAATCATAGATGTGAGTTCTGAGGTTTTTATTGGATAGTTTGTTTTTAACTAATAATGTTGCCATCTTCATCTAAGCCAGGATAGTCTAAACCCAACTCATCTAAACGTGCTGCTTCTCTTGCATATAGCCATTTAAAGCACTGTCTATCAATGACTTCTTGTGAGAGTTGGGTTGTGTCATACATACCTTTTTGTTGGCGTTGACGTTGTGCTTCAGATAAAATAATGGCACTTGCTACAGATACATTAAGAGATTGAATCATACCCATCATAGGAATGATGATATGCCCATCTACCCTAGCGGCTGCTTCTGCAGATACACCACGTTTTTCATTACCCATCAATATACAAGTTGGTTGTGTATAGTCAATCTCACGGTAATCAACAGCTTCTTCCGATAAGTGTGCTGCCCAAATTTTCATGTCTTGAGCACGAAGCATATCGAGACTTTCAGGTAGATCTGTATTGACTGTGAGGTTGACCCATTTATCAGCACTTGCGCTGATTTCATTATAGGTAGGTACGCCACCTGTAGGGTTAACTGCGTAAACTTCACCAATGCCAACAGCGTCACAACTTCGCAAAATAGCAGAGAGGTTATGAGGCTTATAAACGTCCTCAACAAGCACCGTTATGTCTGCTTGGCGATGGCTTAGGACGCGCATGATTTTTTGATAGCGTGCTTTTGTCACCGCAAAAGCCTAACACAGTGTTTCCCTTTATGGTTAGGACCAATGATGTTTTGGTAGCTGTGGTGGTGCTAGAACAAGAGGGAGTTGTGTTTGGATTTGCATAGAAAAGCGTTGTGTATGGATGGGGAAGCGCTTTTTACGATTAACTGTAATTGGAATGTAGTTGATAGAGAGTTGACTGGGGCAGCAGCTAATCTGTGCTTGAGGTGTTAGTAAAAATAGCTACCCTCTGCATAAGGCAGTATTTCGTAAAATTACTATCAAGTGCATAGTTACTATCAAGTGCATAGTAAGTACGTGTGCAAAATTAAGTTACATCAAGTAAGTTTCTACCAAACCTGTACAGGATGTCATCTCTCCAGTATTTTAAATGTCAAGATAGTTAAACTTATTTGTGACTTGGTACTTAGGAGCATTAAACAGCATTCGAGCGCATTCAAGGGCTCAGGAGCATTTGCACTAAATTACTTCTACAGCATCATTAAACAACTTGACCTCATGTTGATTTGATTATCCTTAACTAATGCAAAATTGGCAACTTTCCAAGTTGTCGGAATCTTCTTTGAAATAGCTGCGAAAAGGAAAAGATAGAGATTTAGAAACTATCGAGTGTGGATTATCACGCCTATCTAATTTCTTCAAGCTATTATCATGCTTCTATTGATATGCCATTTGGTTGCTTTAATTAACTTCATCTTAATTAGAGCCTGCGTTTACTCAACGTGAAAGAATTAATGGCATACTATGTTAGAGGGCACTAAGCTAAAGGTTCTAAAGCCTCAGCATCTTTTTTTAATTCGGGTTTTGGAGAAGACGAATTAAACTGTGTGTAACGATGTTTTAGGAAGTTTATACCTAAAGTTTAGTGGATTGAACGAAAGATGAATATGAGAATTTATCAGGAGATATAGGAATTTGGGGAAGATTGAATACGCTTTAGATTTCCAAACAATACAACTTGTTGAAATTTTCACTTTCATTAATTTAGTCATTTAATAATAACGATATTGAGGCATATCTGACTTAATACCGTTTTATAAAATGATATGAAATACACTACTGTAGAAGGGATTGGCCTAATGAGACTCTGGAGAGCTTTCACCTTTATTTTATTAATTATTGTTATGACGTCCTCGTACGCTCAAGTTTCTGCGCTGAATAAAGCGCCAACTGTGTTCGACGATGTTCCACCTAGCTTCTATGCAAACGAAGCTATTAATATCGCCGTAAACGCGGGGATTATTGTAGGTCGTACCGATGGTACGTTTGACGGTTATGCAAATCTTACCCGTTATGAGTCAGCAATTGTTATTGCCCGCTTATTAACGAAGTATCAAAACGATTTACGAATTGTTTATCAAGATTTACAAGGTCTTGATGATGCACTTGTAGGACTTGCTGAAGATTACTATTCCATGCGTGATGATGTAGATGAACTTAAATTTGC
Organism: uncultured Deinococcales bacterium; assembly: GCA_938038395.1. Taxonomy (GTDB): domain Bacteria; phylum Deinococcota; class Deinococci; order Deinococcales; family Trueperaceae; genus CALGZD01. The sequence continues at coordinate 5,960 of CALHRJ010000024.1, forward strand.
TGTCAATAACCGTGGAAGTGACGAAGAAGTTATAGCACTAAGAGAACAACTTGCTGCTATGCAGGGACGTTTGGGTACGCTCGAGCGCCAAATTATTGCACAAGCAGGTATTGCTGGTCGACCAGGTCCACAAGGTGTGCAAGGTCCAGCAGGTCCACAAGGTCCAGCAGGCTCGCCAGGTCCAGCAGGTTCCCCAGGTCCAGCAGGTAGCCCGGGTGCGCCAGGTGCGCCAGGTCCAGCAGGAGCAACAGGCTCCCCAGGTCCAGCAACCCCAGGTGTACAAGGCCCGCAAGGCCCACAGGGTCCAGCAGGTCCAGCAACCCCAGGTGTACAAGGTCCACAAGGCCCGCAAGGTCCACAGGGTCCAGCAGGTCCAGCAACCCCAGGTGTACAAGGTCCACAAGGCCCGCAAGGTCCACAGGGTCCACAAGGACCAGCAGGTCCAGCAGCAACTTCTAGTTCAGCAGGCCCACAAGGTCCAGCAGGTCCGCCAGGCCCACAGGGTCCACAAGGCCCAGCAGGTCCGGCAGGTCCAGCCACTACTACACCAGTTTCGACATCACCTACGTTGGCGAATTACACGCCTTCGCAAATTATTATTGAGCCTGCACAAAATGCAGTAGCGTCAACTGTGATTCCAGTTGATTACAATAATTCTGCTAGTGGGGGACAGTTACTAATTTCAACAACTCAGCAAGGTAGTGGTCGTGCAGAGTTACATATCAATACGCTTGGTAGTAACTATGTTCCTCTTCAAGTGAACCAGCCAGTATCGCCAACTCCTGTAACTGTTTACAGCACAGTTGTTACTCAGCAACCACTTGGCGCAGCAGCTGTCGTTACACCAGTTCAACCACAACCTGTGACAATTATTTCTGTACCTGCAACACCGTTGCAGCAGATTCAACCAATCACAGTTGTTACGAACACACCAACTTACCCAACCTACTGTTCAGATAGTCAATATAGCTATCTAACTCAGTGTGGTGGCAATGGTGTTCCACCAACAACAAATGTTGTTAATACAAGACCAGGCTATTGCTCTGTTCAACAAAACTATTGGTTACTCGAATGTGGTGGCAATGGTGTGCGTCCAACAACATTGATTCCTGTTGATCTAACAAACCAAACACCTACCAATACTTATAACTACTGCTCAGATTCTCGCTATAGTTATCTTATTGAATGTGGTGGTACTGGTTCAGCAACAAATGCTGGTATTGCCCCAACCGCACCACAAACCCCAGGTTACTGTTCAACACAAGCAAATGCTTGGCGTACAGAATGTGGTGGTAATGGTCAAGATACTTCAGGAAACTCAAATCAACAAACAAATACTGTAGTAACAACCTCAATAGAAACTGCTCCCACGGTTAGTTATCAGTATCCTTACCCAGACACGCCACCTGCATTTAATACACAAGTATCAGGCACAGTAGTGACAACAACACCACTGCCACAAAACCAGTTACCGTATCCAAATGCATATCCTTATCCAGAAGGTGGTCCAAGTAAACCTAACCCTGTAACTGTTACAGTTACACCAACTGGAAGGGCCAACGCTGTTAGTCCACAAGGGCAGACAAACTATGATGTTCGTGTGGACCAGAGACCTTTACAGAGTCCGTATTCACCACAAGCAGCACCTCAGACTGTGCCATCAACACAGCCTGCGAATACTGCGCCGCCTACATCATCTATTGATAACGGTACATATATTGGTGGAAGTATAAATAGTGAAGCGATTGCCCTTACGAACGGTACGAGTGACCGTTTTTCGGGCAAAGCTGTCGTAGGTGCCGACAGCTTAATCACACCAAATTTAGGTACACGAGTTGACCTAAACTACGCAAGAAATAGCTCTGTTGATAAAGGCACCTTTGGAATCTCTGGAAAGCTTATTGCAAGCCAACCAGTAGACGACCAAATCAGAGCTTACGCTGGTGCAGGTATTGGTTATCAAGACCAAGGCCTAGGCCACGTATATGATACACAAGGAACATATATTAGTTCAGTTTTTGGCGTTGACTATGATATTAGTGATACTGCTTCAGTCTATACAGAAGCTGGTCTTGACTATTATCTAAACGCAGCCAATACAGATGGGGTGTCCAATGGTTATGATTATGACCAAATATACCCAACGATTGGCACAGGAGTAAAGTTTAACTTCTAGCGAATTCATTTTCACAATTCCTTCAAAAGTTAAGGGGATAGGTCTTTAAGACCTATCCCCTTTATTCTTTATTGATTAGGGCGTGAAATTTATAGCAATTGAAAAAAAGATTCTGACAACTAGCAAGTTTGCTACTTCAATATTGAAAGCATAGAAACGTTAGCATGAAGCTAAGTCATCAGATAATACTGTTAATATTTTTCTACGTTTTTTCTGTAAATGCTTTTATTCGATTGAATCAGACTGGTTTTTCTTGCCACCTAAACGGCTTTTGACCAAAGGCCAAGCAAAAATACCAGCTACAATTACAATAATTAAGAAAAGGGTAAAGAATCTGCCAAAGGCAACAGCAATAAGCATGCCTAAAATCAGACCACCGAGGCCGAACATCATTTTTTGGTTAAGTGCTTTAAAAAAATTCATATATTAAGAATAATCCTTTCGATACAAGTTTGCATCACTCTTTTGGGTGACAATACAAATTTGTCACTCATTTATGTATAATACACATCAGCAAACTGTCATAACTAACATTAAGACTACAAATAGTGGTCCTAACCTGAAATTGATTAGCTTGCAAAATCAGTGCTTTAAATTTTCAAAATAGCCAATCAGACAGTTTTGCAACAATAAACTGTTATTTCTGATATTGTTTTTGGCAAAAAAAACCTATATGCTTCATGCATGGGTCGAGAGAATTCGCTTCAACAAAATAGTTCAGAAAAACAAACTTCAGATAGATATCGTCGATTGACACCAACCGCGTGGGTTGGCTCTGTTCCTGTGGGTAGTGGTCACCCAATTGTGGTGCAATCTATGACGAATACTGACACTGCTGACGCTGAAGGAACTGCAAAGCAGATTGCTGAACTTGCAGCGGCGGGCAGTGAAATTGTAAGAATTACGGTAAATAACAAAGCTTCTGCTCAGGCTGTACCTGAAGTTGATGCTCGTTTACAAGATATGGGTGTTTCTGTACCTATTGTGGGTGACTTTCATTATAACGGTCACCTTTTACTAAAAGAGTTTCCAAAAACTGCTGAAATTTTAGCGAAGTACCGCATAAATCCTGGTAATGTGGGTGCAGGTAAGCATCACGATGCGAACTTTAAAACCATGATTGACGTGGCTATCGAATACGATAAACCTGTGCGAATTGGAGTGAATTGGGGGTCTTTGGACCAACAGTTGCTCACGAAGCTGATGGATGAAAATGCAACATTAGAAAAACCAGCCGATGCAAGTGATGTGTTGATTGAAGCTATGTTGCAGTCTGCTTTGCTCTCCGCAGATGCAGCTGAGTCCTTTGGGCTAGGTCACGATAAAATTATTATTAGTGCAAAAGTTTCCAGAGCCAGAGACTTGTGGAAGGTCTATAGGTTATTGGCTGAACGTTGTGATTATCCATTGCATTTAGGGCTTACAGAGGCTGGAATGGGTGTTAAAGGCATTGCAAGTAGTAGTGCTGCGCTTGCACCAATTTTAGCAGATGGTATTGGTGATACGATTCGAGTATCGCTTACACCTGAACCTGGTGCAAACCGTGCCAAAGAAGTAGATGTTGCTCAAGAAATTTTACAATCGCTTGATTTACGGAGTTTCGCTCCTTCTGTAACAGCTTGTCCTGGTTGTGGACGTACTACCAGTACGCTTTTTCAAGAGATGGCAAGAGATATTCAAGCCTACCTAAAAGCCCAGATGCCAGTTTGGGGCAAGCAGTATGAAGGTGTTGAAGATCTCAAGGTTGCGGTTATGGGGTGTGTTGTCAATGGTCCGGGTGAGTCTAAACACGCTGATATTGGTATATCGCTACCTGGTAATGGTGAAGATCCAAAAGCACCTGTTTATCAAGACGGCAAACTTGTTACGACCTTGCAGGGTCCAAATATTGTGCCTGACTTTAATCTCATGCTAGATAACTATGTGGCGACACGTTACGGTATGTCTGATAGTGTTTTGTCATAATAAAGCAGTAGATTGAAATCTCGTGAATTAATGGATCTTTCAGAAGCTCTTAGATATTGCATAAGCTTAACTAAACAGCATTCAAGCACTTTTTATCTTGGTTCTCAGTTGTTTGCAAAAAAACAGCGCCAAGCGGTGAGTGTTGTCTATGCCGTTTGCCGTAGTGGTGATGATGCTGTAGACGAAGTGAGTTGTGTTGTTGAAGGCCGAGAGCGTTTAGAGCAATGGTGGCAGCAAATTGAAAATGTCTACGCAGGTACCATTGATATGGCTCAACCTTTAGAAGTTGCTTTGGCATGGGTAATCGAGTCCTATGATGTACCAAAAGAGGCTTTTAGAGAGCTATATTTAGGGCTTGAATCTGATTTGAGCATGCCAGAACTCATTACGATGGATGAACTAATGCTGTATTGCCGAAGGGTAGCTGGTGTTGTTGGCTTTTTGATTGCGCCAATTGCTGGTTATTCTGGAGGTGCTGCAACTTTAGAGCAAGCTTTAGCACTTGGTCAGGCCATGCAACTTACTAATATTTTGAGAGATGTTGGCGAAGATTTCCGCCGTGAGCGTTGCTATTTACCAAAAGAACTGCTTGACAAGTATCAAATAGATATTGACCAACTTAGAGCAGGACATATCAATAGTAATTATGTAGCCCTTTTACAAGAACTGTTCGATATGACGCATCAGCTTTATAGAACAGGTTGGCAAGGTATACCGAAACTTAAGGGTATGGGGTCTTTTGCAGTTGGCGTGGCTGCGCTTAATTATGAAGGTATTTTGCGTAAGGTTGAGCAGAACCACTATGATAATTTGAATCAGCGCGCCTACTTGAGAACGCCTGAGAGATTGTTGCTTATTCCCAAAGCTATTTACTCTGTTAAGTTTTCGAATTAAGAAGTGTTGGTCTCATCCAAGGTTGAAAATAGTTTTAGCGCCAATAAATATACTGTGACGTACCCAACTAAGAATGTACTTGGTGGCCTGAGATATGATTATGTGGGGGTTTGTTTCTTAATACTCGCTATTTATTGTTATCTATAAGATAACATAAATCGAACGAAACTATATAATGATTTTGTGCTTAACGAATTAAAACTCTTGGGAAAAGTCTTCTTGTTGAAAGAAGGTGAAAAAACGATATTGACCTATCGTCGTACCTTGTTACTGGTAACCTATTTACTTTGTCACGATACTTGGCAAAATCGAGAAGAGTTGCAACTACTTTTTTGGCCAGAGGATGATGCACGGCAGGGTGGCAATAAGTTGCGCCAGCTTCTACACAGAACCAAACAAGAGGAGTATGCAGCGGCAATAGAAGTTAGTGAAGATGCTGTTCGTTTTGAGATTGTAAATGATGTTCAAAAGTTTAGGAATGCATTTGCTAATAATCAATGGCAAGAAGCTGTTGCGCTATACCAAGGTGAGTTGCTTAGTGGTATGCAAGCTAAGGGCTTAGATAATTACCAAGAATGGTTGGATTCTGAACGAAATGACTTAAAGCAGTTGTGGCGTGATGCTAGCTTACAGTGTTGTGAAGCATTGAGTCTAGCTGAAGAACATGTTGAGGCAGCGCAGTTGCTAAAGACGGTTTTAGATACTGATTTTCTTGATGAAGACGTTTTACAGGCTTATTTAGAACAGCTTGGTTTGAGTGGGCAGCGTAGTTTAGCGATGAAGTGTTATGAGGAATTCAAGACGCAGTTGTGGACTGAGTTGCAGCTCGAGCCCCTAGAAGAAACCCAACAACTCATCAAAGCTATTCAATCTTCACCAGCAAAAGAACCTGAAGTCCTCCAAAAAGAAGATGTTGTCACAACTACTGCTTCGCAAGAGATACCAGTAAAAGATATACAGGCCGAAGATTTAGCAATACAAGCAAGTTTGTTAGTCAGTTCTGCTTCACAACCCGAAGCTGAAAAATCATCACTACTCGGAATAATTCCAAGTTTTAACACTGCGTTTGTCGGGCGAGATATAGAACTAGCTGAATTAAGCAGTGGCTTACAAGATAGCGAGTGTCGCTTACAAACACTTTTAGGGTTTGGTGGTGTAGGTAAAACACGCTTAGCAGTAGAGCTATTTCAACAAGCAGATCAGCACTTTGCAGATGGTGCGGTTTTTGTAGCTTTGGCAGGTATAAGTGCAGATAAAGACAGTAGTCGAGAACAAGTTGTACCTCAGGTTGCATCGGCAATTTTGCAAGCTTTGTCTATAGAACAGCCTGCACAACAAAATGCGCAAACGTTGCGAACACGTCTTTTAACAACTTTGAAACATCAACAGATGTTAATTGTGCTGGATAATTTTGAACATGTAATGCCCGCTACCGAGCTTATTATAGAAATACTAGAAACCGCACCACAAGTAAAAGTATTGGTAACATCTCGCGAAGCACTGGGCTTGTATTTTGAGCATATTTTTGATATTTCAGGTATGGCAAGTCCACCTTTGGATAATATCGAACACATTGAAATATATGATGCAGTGCAATTGTTTATACGTAGTGCAAGGCGAGTAAAGGCTGACTTTGTTCTCACAGATACGAGTAAATTGGCAGTTGCTCAAATCTGTAATATGTTGCAGGGCTCACCGCTTGCGCTCGAGCTAGCAGCAGCATGGGTAAGACTGATGCCACCTTTTGAAATAGTCGAAGAAATTTCTAGAAACCTAGATATTCTAGAAAGTAATTATCCAGATTTGCCACAAAGGCACAGGAGTTTGGGCGCTATTTTTGAACACTCATGGGAATTGCTTTCTATTGAAGAGCAAAGCACTTTGCAAAACCTAGCAATTTTTGAAGGTAGTTTTAGTAAAGATGCAGCAGTGGCTGTAACAGGTGCCTCGCTGAGAAGCATGTTTTCATTGGTCAATAAGTCTTTGCTAAAACGAGATGAAACTGGTCGCTTTAGTAGGCACTTGGTTGTAGATGAATATAGTAAACAGCGACTTTTAGCCAATCAGGACTTACATCAAGAATTAGCTACAAAACATGCAGATTATTTTGCTACTTGGGTAAAAGATTCTTTTTATTCCACGGAACGAAATATTTGGCTTGATGATATATCTGAAAACTATAGTAATATTGAAGCTGCATTGCGTTGGAGTGAAAGTTCTCAAGATTATGCGATGTTACTTAAGATTGTACGTTTTACAAGTCAATTTTGGACAGTTCGAAGCCACTATATTGATCTGGATGGTGAGAATTGGTATAGCAAAGTTTTGAGAACAAGTTTACCAGAAGAAAATCCGAAAGAGTATACAACAGTTCTAAATAGATATGGCTTTTTACTAATTCACAAACGTCCACAAGAATCTAAAGAACTGTTATTGCAGACTGTGGAGATTGCGCAAAAAACTGGCTTACATGATTTGACTTCGGAAGCCTATACATTGCTCACTTATATTGCAAGTCATTATTCCCAAAGGGAACAGGCGTATGACTATATCGAAAAATCTTTAGCAGCAGCGGAGTTAAGTAAGGGAAGTGCAGGGGCTCGAGCTAAAGCACATGCGCGACTAAATAGAGGCTTGCTTTATATACAAGACGCCAAGTACGATTTGGCAAAGCTCGATTTTGAACATTCCCTAATCTATTATCAAAATGAAAAAGAAAACTTTGGACGTGCTAATAGTTTGATTAACCTAGGACTAATAGCAATCTACACAGAACAGTATGAAGAAGCTAAAGCTTATTACCTAGAAACTTTAGAACTAAATAAACACATGAATAATATGTCTAGTCTTGCCATGAGTTACAATAATTTAGGCTTTGCGACAGGACGCCTTGGACAATTTGAAGAGGCTATTGATTTTCTTTTAAAAGGCTTGAAAATTTGTGAAGAACAATATTTTAATGCTTTGAAA